>CAZFLA010000072.1:0-16795 GCA_964519405.1 uncultured bacterium | reverse complement strand
GTGGAAATCAGCCAATTTGCCAGTTACCAGTCAAATAAGAATTCGGCAGTTCCGTGCTTAGGGTTTGATAGAAAGTGGCCTGTAATCAAATAACCGTCAAATAAGAATCAGCCAATTTTAAGCACAAACTGGGTGGAAATCAGCCAATTTGCCAGTTACCAGTCAAATAAGAATTCGGCAGTTCCGTGCTTAGGGTTTGATAGAAAGTGGCCTGTAATCAAATAACCGTCAAATAAGAATCAGCCAATTTTAAGCACAAACTGGGTGGAAATCAGCCATTTCGCCAGTTGCCAGTCAAATAAGAATTCGGCAATATCATGGTTAGGGCTTAATAGAAAGTGCTCCGTAATCAAATAACCGTCAAATAAGATTTATGTAGACTATTGCTCTTAAGTGGCCGCACATCACACAGTCAGACAGGCATCAAATCAGTATGTTGACAGAGCCAGCGATCTATGCCCATATGGGTTTGTATTTCATATATTTCCGCGATGTAGTTGCAGGATCGAAGGGTTTAATTCTGTTAGCGTCTATGGCTTCCTTAATAACTCTCGATATCATCGCACTGTTTTTAGGGTCGATACGGAACCTATCTCTCAATGATGAGTTTGTAAGATATTCACTTTGAACATATTTCAAGCAGGCGTGAAGGTAACAGGCTCGGATACGCTCATCCATGGTCATATCAGAGAAGTGTTTATGGGCAAACAGGGTAGCCTTTGTAAACCGCCCATCGACTTCCTCAAACTCTGGGGCTGGAAGCTGGTAATTCTCCGTAGATTGCACGACTTTGTCTACACCGCTGCCTCGCTCTTCACATATTTTGCATCTCCGCATCAGTGATGCCAAACCCTCGTTTCGAGATTGAGGCGGGCTATCGAGAAGCCGGTCGATAGATACGATAGGTACACCTGGGTTGGTGATTTCGATTCGGTCGATGAACAGCTCGATTAAGGGGCCTGCTCCTTCAATGAGCATATCTTGATGTATTAAGCAATTCGCAACCAGTTCTCGGATGGCGATTTCGGGATACATTGATAATTCACGACGAATGGAATCCTGTATTACTTCGTTTAAGGGAAGGAGATTCATAACATAATCGATGATCGGTTGAAAATCACAGGCATATCCTGCAGTGAATTCCTTTTCCCGTTTTGTTTGAGTACGGCCATTGCCCTCATATTGGATGACACGTACTGTTTTACGCCCCAATCCATAGAAATCATGTAGGTTATTGGCAAACAACACCGCACCCAAGTTCGTGACACTATAACTGCCAGATGGGTGAGGTTTCAATAGGTTGTCTTTACATAACACCGTAATGATTGCTTTTCTCTCCGCTGGCAACGGCAATTCCAGTGTTCTAAAGTAGACAGAGTAATCAACCTGTGACAGGATACTGTCAGCATGAAAGCTATCTGTTGCCACCCCTTTCTCAAACGGTATATGGTCAAGAAGTCTCCATAACATGCGTTCCGTTTCAGTTTTGTTGCGTAATGATGTGGTGCTAGACCCGATACGGATATAAGCTTCGCGGTTGAATTCAACGGGTCTTTCATTTGCACTGGAGATTGACAACACCACCATACTCATTCCGTCTATGACGATTGAATGGAACTCAAAATGTACCGATGGATGGATTTTCTGTTGAAGCCACAGTAATAGATTTTGGTTGCCTTGTTTGGCTTTATATGGATTGAAATCTGTTCCCACTATCTGATGATCCTGGTCACTGACACCCCATACCATATAGGCTTGATCAACGCCTTTTAAAGCAGCCGAATTCGATAACGCTGATATGTCTTTACCGATCATTTGGGGATCAGCGTTATTGTGTTTGAATTCTACGTGTTCTGTCTCTGTAGGCAGTTTTAGTAGATTGTGAACCAATTCAACTATTTGCTCATCGGACATAGAAGCGATCAATGCCATAATATCCCCCATACAGTGGTAATATCTGAATTGATTTTACCAGTATCGCGATGCTTTTTATCAACATTGGAGGCTGTTATATGTATAGTTTAGTGATCATTGGCTAGCCTAGTAATATTCCAGCTGGTTTGTCTTCGGGGGGAAAGGTATTTTGAGTTCTTCAGTCAAATTACCATCAAATAAGAATCAGCCGATTTTGAGCACAAACTGGGCGGAAATCAGCCAATTTGCCAGTTGCCAGTCAAATAAGAATTCGGCAGTTCCGTGCCTAGGGTTTGATAAAAAGTGGCCCGTAATCAAATAACCATCAAATAAGAATCGGGCTATTTTAAGCACAAACAGTGTGGAAATCAGCCATTTTGCCAGTTGTCAGTCAAATAAGATGATGAAATATACACCGGTTAGGAGCCGTCCGCTTAGGTTGGGTATCATTGATAGTAGCGAGCTATATCGGTGTTGATATCTTGCCCAACTGCTAGCTGCCTTAAGGAGCACAATACCTGGTGCCTAACCTAACGAAATGTCAGAATGATGCCCTTCCTCTGCTGTTTGAATCGCTGCAGGGTATCGACACCGTTGTTGAAAATGGGCTGCCATACTACATCGGGGAATTGTGGACCAGTAAGCAGCGTCAGGCTAGCAGCCTTCATGAAATTAGCTACAGGGCGTGCTACAAACCTCAACTGCCGCGGTATTTTATCCAGAGGTTAAGTAAACCGTGTGATATCGTGCTTGACCCGTTCGGCGGACGCGGCACCACGGCATTAGAAGCCGCGATGATGGGCCGAGTGCCCTACAGCAACGACGTGAACCCCTTATCGGAAATACTGGCCCGACCGCGAATCTGCCCGCCAGAAATCCATGATGTTATTACTCGGCTGCAGCAGATACCAAAAGCGGCTCCATCGCCTGACATAGACCTTAGCATGTTCTACCATCCCGACACGCTGCAGCAGATTTGCGCGTTGCGCGATGCGCTGACAGACAGCCATATCGATCGCTGGATTAGGATGACCGCAACAAGCCGATTGACGGGACATTCATCGGGCTTTTTCAGCGTCTACACCTTACCGCCCAACCAGGCTGTCAGCCAAGAGAGCCAATGCAAGATAAACGCGAAACGCGGGCAGGTGCCCGAATATCGCGATGTGCACAAACTCATCATACGCAAGAGCCAGCAACTGCTGCGGGATGTTAGTCTGGAGTGCCGGTCAAACATAGCTGGCATAGAAGCATCCGCCCGGTGGTTGTGCAGTGACGCCCGCAGCCTGCCTATAGAGGACGCATCGGTGCAGCTTACTGTCACATCACCGCCGTTCCTTGATGTGGTTCAGTATGCTCAGGATAACTGGCTGCGTTGTTGGTTCAACAAACTCGACGCTGACACGATCAGCGCGCAGATCATGTGCCTTGCCGATATCAATGCGTGGCAGCGCTTCATCGGCCAGGTGTTTACGGAGCTTTACCGTGTGACCAAACCCAATGGATGGGTGGCTTTTGAAGTTGGCGAGGTTCGCAAGGGCACTGTTAAGCTTGAGGAATTGGTCATCCCAGTGGCTAGAGACGCCGGTTTTGAGGTTGCAGGAGTCATTATCAACGAACAGCAGTTCACCAAGACGGCCAACATCTGGGGCACCTCTAATAACACCGCTGGCACCAACACTAACCGCTTGGTTATAGCTCATAAACAATCGCGGTAGCTGCCTGATATCTGCCTCGACAGACCGCAGATTCTACTGGTATACACCTGTTATGTGTGCAATAATAATAGACAGAATTACACTTATAAATGGTGGACTATGCCGCAAGAATACATTGAAGTGCGAGGAGCACGACAACATAATCTAAAGAACATCGATGTAAAAATACCTCGTGACAAGCTTGTTGTGATCACTGGCTTATCTGGCTCGGGTAAGTCCAGTTTGGCATTTGATACTATCTACGCTGAAGGTCAGCGCAGATACATGGAAAGCCTGAGTTCATATGCTCGAATGTTCTTGGGGCAGATGGATAAGCCCGATGTTGACGACATTATCGGCTTATCTCCGGCTGTTAGTATTGACCAAAAGTCCACCAGCAGAAACCCACGCTCTACGGTAGCCACCGTAACAGAGATATACGATCATCTGCGGCTTCTGTTTGCGCGTATCGGCATTCCCCATTGCCCCCAGTGCGGCAAGGTTGTTGCTGCACAAACTGTTGAGCAGATTACCGACACCTTGGCGGCTTTGCCGGAAGGTACGCGGCTGCAGATTCTGGCTCCGTTAATTAGAGGGCGCAAGGGCGAATATCGCAAAGAGATGGAAGAAGCGCGGCGCAACGGATATAGCCGCATCCGAGTCGACGGCGATATGGTCGATCTTACCACCGATGACCTGCCGACGCTCGATCGATACAAGAAACACGACATCGACTTAGTGCTGGATCGACTTGTGATAAAACCCGGTGTGGAACGGCGGCTATCGGACTCCATAGAAACCGCGATGCGTATTGCACAAGGCAGTGTTGTGGCGGATATGATGGAGCAAGGCGAACGGATCTTCAGCAACAGATTCGCTTGCGCGGACTGCGGAATCAGTCTTCCCGAAATTGAACCGCGCAGCTTTTCATTCAACAACCCCGCCGGTGCCTGTCCCGATTGCACTGGATTGGGATTCCATCAAGAGTTCGATCCCGATTTGATTGTGCCTAATCCCAGTTTGAGCCTTACGGATGGCGCGATAGAGGCGTTCTGTACAGCCAACGGCAGCTTAGGCAGCGGTTATGAGCGCATCCTAAAAACTGTGGCAAAGAGTATAGGGTTTTCCATGAAGACCCCATATAAAAATTTGACGCCGGAACAGCAGAACATCGTGATGCATGGCATGCCTGATAATGTTGCTGTCAGTGTTCAAAACAGGTGGGGGCGAACGCACTATTTCAACACTCATTGGGAAGGTGCTATCACTATTCTGCAGCATCGTATGGATGAAACTACAAGTGAGGGAGTGAAGGAATGGCTTAATCGCTATGTATCGGATAAACCATGTCCCAAGTGCCATGGCAAACGGCTAAAAGATGAGTTCCTCGCGGTGACCGTTAACGACCTAAACATCAACCAAGTAGTTTGCATGAGCGTAGAAGATGCCCATGATTTCTTTAGTGCTCTAGATCCGCATCTGTCCGAACGACATCGAACCATCGCGCGGCATCTTTTGAAAGAGATACTAAGCCGCTTGAGCTTCCTAAAGAACGTAGGCTTGAGTTACCTCACCCTCGATCGATCGGCTGGCAGCCTTTCGGGCGGAGAGGCGCAGCGCATTCGGTTGGCCTCGCAGATCGGCTCCGGGTTGATGGGGGTGCTTTACATTCTGGATGAGCCGAGTATTGGGCTTCATCAGCGCGATAATAGTCAGCTTATCAAAACACTCGTTCACCTGCGTGACCTCGGCAACACCATTATCGTGGTGGAACACGACGAAGAGACGATGATGACCGCCGATTGGCTGATTGATGTGGGGCCTGGTGCTGGTGAGCACGGCGGGCGGATTGTGTCGCAGGGCATACCGCAGCATGTGATGGAGGATTCAAACAGCCTCACAGGGCAATACCTCAGCGGAGCGCGGCGGATCGCTGTGCCGATCGTGCGCAGAGAGTGCGATGGCCGCGTTGTGACCATTAAGGGCGCTCGCCAAAACAATCTGAAGCACATCGATGTCAGTTTCCCGTTGGGTGTGCTGACCTGTGTTACGGGTGTATCTGGTTCGGGTAAGTCGACAATTGTGCAAGAGACGCTGTTCCCGCGTCTGCAGCACCATATTCACAATGCCCATCCCAGATGGGGGCTTCACGACGGCATTGAAGGCCTAGAGCATCTGGATAAAGTGGTCGATATCGACCAGTCGCCTATTGGCCGAACGCCAAGATCGAATCCTGCTACTTATACGGGTGTGTTTGATCATATCCGAACGCTCTTCTCGCAAACTCAGGACGCCAAAATGCGCGGCTATGAGTCGGGACGCTTCAGCTTTAACGTCAAAGGCGGACGCTGCGAAGCCTGCAAGGGCGATGGAATTATAAAGATTGAAATGCAGTTCTTGCCGGACATCTATGTGCCGTGTGAGGTATGCAAGGGGCAGCGCTACAACCGCGAAACACTGGAAGTGAAGTATAAGGGCAAGTCGATTGCGCAGGTTCTTGACATGACCGTGTCAGAGGCGCTGGAGTTCTTTAAGGCCGTGCCCAAGATCCAACGTCGGCTGCAGACCATTCATGATGTCGGGCTGGATTACGTTCGCTTGGGGCAGCCTGCCACGCAGCTCTCTGGCGGTGAAGCCCAGCGTGTGAAGCTGGCGACTGAGCTGAGTCGGCGAGCCACCGGACGCACCATTTACATTCTTGATGAGCCAACCACCGGTTTGCACTTTGCAGATATCGAAAAGCTGCTGAGCGTGCTGCAGCGGCTGGTTGATGCTGGTAACAGTGTACTCATTATCGAGCACAACTTGGATGTTATCAAGTGCGCTGACTGGATTATCGATATGGGGCCAGAGGGCGGCCGTGACGGCGGCCATGTGGTGGTGGCCGGCACCCCAGAGCAGGTGGCGGACTGTGAGCAGAGCTACACCGGTCAATATCTGAAAAAGCTGCTGACGCGCGGTTAACAACAGCATTTTGATACCTGCAAGGGCATGATGTGTCTCGAAAGATGGTTTGGATATTTACTGCTAAATAGTTGATATACGCGAGCTAAATGCAAAATAGCCATGATGCCTTGAGCAAAGTCACCCACACGGCGTTGTTGTGCAGCCGGTGATGTGTATTGCTGCTGACTATATCCAAACCGACTCCCCAACGCTTCACTCTGGCCGGCGTTTGGATGCCACTTCACCATCGACATGACGGGTAAACATGAGCCCACCTAACGGCTCTTACTACCGTTGCGGAAAACCCACGGTATCATAGCTATTTTGCCATAAGCTCACGCGTATTCGCTGGTATCTATTGAACTCAACGAGGCTAATCGGTTAAGTTTATGCGCCCGGCTGTGCAGCGGACGTCCATACCGCCTCGGGTGTTATACACCGTTACCACCTGCAGCTCTTCGGTCTGCAATACTTTGTGCAGGTCCTCGTAGATGCGCTTTGTAGCGCCTTCTTGATAGATGCCCACATCGCGGAATGATGTGAAATAATACTTCAGGCTCTTGAGCTCTATGATCTTCCCGGCCGTCGGCTTATACCGTATCTGAACGGTGGCGATGTCGGGAAGCCCGGAGAATGGACAAACCGCCGAAAACTCCTTTGTCTCAATCTCAATGAGCTGTTGGGGCATATCAAAGTCGATGCATTCCAGGGCTGCGAAGTCGATAGCCTCTTCGGATTTAAGGTCGTATATTCGTCCTTCTGCGTATGGCATAATGTTACTCCTGTTCGTAAAGCGTGGTGTCAAAGCCAAGCAACGCTTCTCGCCGTTCAACGCATGTGCCGCATTTTCCGCAGTGCCGATCGCCGCCCTTATAACAACTCCAGGTTAGACCAAAGTCCACACCTAACTGCTGACCCTGTAAGGCGATTTGCCGTTTGGTGAAATTGGTGTATGGTGCGAAAAGCTCTATGTGTGCGTAAGTGCCGTTAGCTATGGCTTGCGCCATGCTGTGCACAAACTCCGCGGTGCAGTCAGGGTAGATGGCATGGTCACCGGCGTGGTTGGCGATGCCGATGGCTTCGCAGCCGATGTCCTCGGCGATGCCTGCTGCGATCGACAGCATGATGCCGTTGCGAAACGGCACGACCGTGCTGCGCATTGATTCGTGCGTGTAGTGCCCTTCTGGAACATCCAGCGATGAGTCTGTCAGTGAGGTGTGAAACTGCCTCATGAAGTCGAGTTGTATCACACGGCGGGGGATGCCTAGCTTCCGGCAGTTTGCTTCAGCCATATCACTTTCGTGGGCGTTATGTTTCGCGCCGTAGTCGAACGAAAGCGCTAAAGAGATATTATCGCGGTATTGATGCAGCAATACCGTGCTATCCATTCCTCCGCTGTATACCAGCACTATCTTTTTCATTTATGCTCCTGACGACAGACTGATGTCACCACCTTTCATTGTACCGGCGAAGCCCATCGTGTGCTGTTGGCTATGGCGTGGTCAGATGATCGAACAGCCAGTGGTAATTTGACACATTGATCCACGACGTCACGGAGCTGGTAGGGTCTATGTTCATGTAATCAAAGTAGTCGGAGTTCGGTTCCCTCTGCATTACGCGGTAATCCTCAGGTTTACTTCCCCAGATGAACATGCCCGGATCGGCATTGGCTGCGGGGTTGTTATGCTGGTTGAAGCCGATCAGGTGGGTGAGCTCATGTGCAGTGAGGGTGTCGATAGAGCCGCCTGTGGTGGTCATATATACCAGTCCTGCGTGTGGGAAGCGCCCGGGAGCGCTGGTGCCGGCATGCCTGAACCAGCCTTCGGGTACCACTCCGATGACGTAGGTATTGGAATACTGCGCGGCGAGCGCCTCTACTCGGGCTAGCATAGCTGCCTCAGTGATGATAGGTTCGATCAGCGTCTGCTCAGGAACGAACATCACGGTTGAGGTTGTGGTGTCAATTATCGATGCAGATGGGAGCGGGTAGATGGCTTGCAGATACCGCATCTGCGCCTGCCGGAATTGGTCGAATAGGGCTTTGTCGATGCGCTCCATACCCTGCCAATCACCCACTGCGATGGGCACAAACAGCAACTGCAGACGCCTATTCGGTTTGGCGACGGTAATATGGGCTTCTGCTGTGATGGGGTTGAGATCGTAGTCGGTTTGGTCAGTGGCTGTGATTTTAACATCCTGAATAGTGACGGCGATATCGCAAACCCCGCTTTGGTCAGGCACATACACAAGGTGGAAGGCGTCTTTGTTGGCGGCGATCTCAGTACGGGTATAGCTCTGCTTGAATGTGTGTTGAGCCGCCGATATCTGTTTGCCATTGACGGAGGTGGCAACAGTGGCTTCGATGCTGGTAACCTTCGGGTTACTCCATGATAGCTGGGTGCGCAGCACAGCAGGTTTGCCCGTGACCCAGCGCGGGCTGAGCTGGTGATTGAGCACCTGAGCGGATGTAAAGAGAATGGATGTCTGCAGTATCGGTTTGTTGGACGGGCGCACGACCCGCAGCCGCCAAGGAACACTCACTTTACGAGCAGGACTACCCAATATAGCTGCAAAATTGAAGTAGACACTGGCTGCCTTATAGCTTGCAGATTTTCGCACGTCAGGCGGGGTATAGCCGACTGTCAGAACACCATTTGATGCAGACACCCCTGCTTTTGGATTGACGACACCCTTTGCGGGCAGCGCTTTTTCGTCAGCGACCGCTGTTATCTTGACCCCTGCCACTGGCTGACCATCTGGGTTCACACATTTGACGATGATGTGAGCGGCTGTTTTGCCATCGCCGAAGGCATCCATGCGTTCGTTGGATGGCTGTGAAACCACAAGCCCCCCTTGTTTGATGCTGATGCTTGCGGAACCCAGCTTACCCGATACCGTGAGGGTGTTGGTGCCGGGTAACTTGGGAGTATATGATATACTCGCTTTTCCCGATGCATCAGTAACCAGCTGTGATACTCGACACGCTCCAAGCATAGAATCGGACTGCTCTATGTTGAATGCCGCACCGGTAACAGGCTGAGCTGAGCCATTCTTAACGATCAGTGTATAGGTCACCGGAGTGCTGTCCGCCCATAGTTTTGCGGCACCAAGCAGGGTGACGCTGGCTGCCTGCCCGAGCTTTTCGGGTTGTTTGCCCATCAACTTAGCTAGTATAAACTTGGCCCATCGCTCAGTGTTGGCAATAGGATGGGCAGGGATGTTCACACCGTATTCGCTGGTGGTCACGGTAATGATCACATTCGCTTTTCTAAAGGTGATGGTGTCCATATTGGTGCCGACATCACGCTTCATGCTGCGATAGGCTTCATCAGCGTCGGGTATTGTGAAGGCTTGTCCGCCCCGAAGTTGTTTCATACGCTCTTGTGCCCATTGTATGGCGGCGTCATCTGTTTCATCCGATGCGCGCATATGCTGCATCGAAGCGGTGACCCGGAAAGTTAGGTGCGGCTGAGTATTGCTGTATTGCGAGCCGTCAGACTTTACTTCATCGTAGGTAACATCATAACTGTATTCCGGTTGCTTAAGTTCTATCAGTTTGTGGGGCACTGTGTTTGTAGGCAACTCGCTGCCTGTGGGGAGCAACTCCATGGTAATAAACGGATAGAGCCCTTTGAAACTCTTGCCTTGAGCAATCGGCGTGCGGCACCAGCTATCCAGCGGCGCCATGGCTTGCCGCATGATATCCAGGGCAATCTTCAGCTTGTCTACGCGCCAAGCGGCGATTTTGGCATCGAGTTCGGCCTTATTAATCACCCAGTCCGGGGTATTATGGACATCATCGATCACGGTGGAGCTTACAGTAACATGCAGTGATACGTCAACTCTTAGGCTGAAGGGACCGCGAATGGACTGCACCGAAACGGTGTCATATTGAGCCACAGGCACCGATGATTCGGCGCCGTAAACGGCATCTGTCCATCGCTTAGCTAGGTCAACATCGCCGATTTTTCGGCTGACACTTAATACTTCACCCTGTTTGTTCTTGAGCCATACCGAATTCTTTACGGCAGTTTGAAAGGCTCCTTCTGATGCAGCGGTATCAGTTGGTGAGATGTCGTAAGCTTCACCCGACAGATGAACTTCGTAGTAGGCTGTGTATTTTTCGGAGCGCCGTTCCGATGCTTCCTTAACGCCGTCGCGGTTATCATCACCTTGAACCTGCACTGTGCCCGTTTGCTTAGCTGTTTGCCAAGCACCATCATATGTGCAGCCGTATTTCTGCATACCTTTTGTGGGGTTTTGCGGGAAAAGCGCGCTTTGCAAAACGGCATTGGCACCAGGTGCTGCATGACACGCCGACAAACCGCTGATGAATGCTATAAGTAATACACCAAGAATATTGCGATACATAGTGATACCTCACAGCTCTAGTGTAGTCATGTGCTGCTTTGTTGCGAGTATGTCATGATTATTGCACAGATGATAGCTTTATGTATGCATTTTGCTAGAGCTGTAAGGTTCGTTACATATGGTGTAACTTGCAAAATAGCTATTAAGCCGCGGGTTTAGTCACCCACACGACGCCGTTCCCAGAGCTGACGCTTCGGGAACGGCATCCTTTGCGGGTTCCAGCACCGCGCGGCTTAGCAATAACGGCCGGCGTCGCTTCACTCCGGCCGGCGTATGGATGCCACTTCACCATCAGTCATGACGGTAATGATGAGCCCACCTTACGACCCTTACTGCCGTTACGGAAAACCCACGACATCATAGCTATTTTGCTTTTGGCTTTATGGTATGCGACTATTTCTTTAACAACATGACCGGCATTTTGATAGCCTCTTTGGATGCACCTATCAACGCTGGATCTTTGAAGCCAATCCACTTACGCCCAGCCCCGTCAACATCATTCACGATAAACGCGACACGCAGCGGAGCCCCCGGCTGGTATCTAATGCCTTGAAGCGAGGCCCATGGGATGGCGAATTCGTAGTTGGTTTGATTGTCCTTCCGCTTAATGGCGGTCTGCATGCCTTGCAGCGGCTGACCATTATTGGTGCCAACCGCTTCCCACTGGCACACACCGGCGGTGTGGGATAAGCCGATGCAGAGCTCCGTGTAGTGGTAGGGTGCCTGCGCGTTTGCGATGGCTATCTGAATGCTGTCGCCTGCCCATATCTGCGCTGCTTGTTCGTTGTTAAGCTGGATATCGTCGTGAACCTGGCAAGCCATATACAGGTATTTGTCATCATACATCCAGCTCACAGAGGCGCTAAGGTCAGATGGGCCTTTCCAAAAGCCGGGATCTGGCGGCACAATCTGATGTTGTTGGTTGAGCACGATGAGCTTGCTGGCTGCCCAGTCGCCGAACTCTGCGTCGATATTGAGCGGTCGGGGCGTTTTAGCTGCGGTGACATCCTCTTTGAGCTTCACCGGTTTGCTGGTGGGGATGGACTCAGCAATATCTGTCGTTAAGGCAGCCTCCAGTGCATGGGCGAGTGTGGCTCCCTCCGCTTTGGAGACGACCAGGTAGACCGGTTCCTCACTGAGGATGAGTTTATTCACTCCACCGACAGGCGATATTTTGCCATCGGTGCCTACGATGGAGACGGTGGCCCGGGGCTGTTTGTCTTTCCACTTGAACGCGACTTTGCCATGCGAACTCCAAAGAGCGATGACATGGCGGTTTGCACGCTGCAGTTGAACGCCCCAAAGCTTGGTGTCTTTGAAACTTAGTTTACGCACGAATTCGGCGCCATCGGTTAGGCTGGCTAGGTTCGCATAGGCGGCGATATTCGGTGTGATGTTGTTGTTTGGCCCCAGATTTGAATATGTGGAGTATTGGGTGGGATACAGCCGCAAGGGGGTATCATCCTTACAGATGTGGAACCAAACCACCCTCTGCAAACCCGGTATCGTGCGGCAGATGAGCATGAGCCGCACCAGATAGGCCGCGAAGCCCTTTTCATACTCACAGAACTCGGCGCGCGGGAGCCTGTATTCGTTGGTCATGAGGTATCCAACTTCGCCTACCCAGATGCCTAACCCATTCGCGCTGGTGATCTTCTGCGCTTCAAGCATTTTCTCGTAGAGCTTGTTCGCTTCTGGGCTGACTGGCTCCAGACCTTCTCCGAAAGCACGGATGCCGGCGTATGATATCGCAATACTGCGCCCCGCCAGCTGCTATGAACCTTCTGGTGAAAGCGAAGTCGCTGTCGGAATCACCGCCTGATACCGAGCAAGCTAGGATCTTCGCAGCAGGATTCACCTGTTTGATTTTCTGAGCCGCTTGCTTGACGAGTTCGGTGTATTTTTCTGGGTCAATCCGTCCATTTGGTTCATTGGCGATTTCGTAATAGTCAATCAGGCTGTTGTAGCTGGCAGGACGGATTTCGTTCAAGTCTTCGATCAGCAGAAACGAGCCGATACCATATTTCCGCAGCGTAGTTAGGTTGGCGCGATCGCCCTCCTCTGGATACCACACGCCGCCGCCCAGCCGCAGCCATCGAATGCCCACTTTGCGCAGGAACTGCATGTTCTGGTCGGTGCCCTGCCAAAAGAGCGGGTCGATACCGAAGTAACTTTGCTTCTCCGATATCTGGGCCGGCGGAGGCACCACCGCAACGCGGATCACTCGGTTGCCCACAGCCCGACCTTGTGCTTCAGCGGTGAGGCTAAGGCTGTAGATGCCTTTTGCGGTGATGGGCAGCGTAAACATACAGCGCTGAGGTTGCTTGCTGGTGACGCGAATGGGGGTGTTCTGACGCCATACGATGCGGTTGTTGTAGTCGCGAAGCTGCGCTTTGAGGGTGACGCTTTGAACCGCATGTTGAAACTGGCACAGCGACACGCCGATCTGCTTACGTTCGGCTGCAGTGAACACTTTGGGTTCGTTGACCCTGGCCAAACTCCAGTTGCCATCAGATGGTTCGAGTATGGCGATGTCTACCCGCTCGGGCCATACCGGCTGACTTATCGTTGAAGGCAGCGGGGTGGCAGCAGGGTATCCTACCCGCAGTTGAAAGGCGTTGGTGTAGCCTGCTTCGAACGCATCACCCTTCTGAGGCGATACCTCGATGACAGCCGTGCGCAGGGATGTGCGGAATACATGCGAAAAGGCTGCTGGTTCCATGATGAGCATCACACCAGCTGGGTTCGCGCAGGAGACATGCATGCTGACGCGGCCATCTGGAGTGGTGCAGTCAAGGCGAGTGGCGTTAGCGGGGTTCATCACCTGTATATATGGGTTGCTGCTCGTTCCGCTGCCGGTATACATAGTTATCTGACCATTTGGCAGGGAGAACGGTATGCGGATTTTGCCCTTATGTGGCTTGGTAAACCGCACATAAATTGTCGATTCCGCGCCTGCGGGTTGTATCTGCGTGTTGACCAGCTGCTGGAAACCCAGGCGCTGGTCGGTCTGATCCCACTGCCATGCCGTTGCTGCTGAGGCCGTGGTTGACTGAATGGCGAAGTCCGTGGGCGTCACAAATTCGGGCTCACCGGTGACCTGCAGGTGCCCCCACATTCCTGTCACCATCTGTCCCTTGGTTGTGAACACCCGCATATCGCGAAGGTCATTGGCATCTTCACCCGGTTCGTTGTAGCCCATCACAACGCGGCAGTTGGATGTTTTGGTTTCCTTTGGGAAGCCGCACCAGTTGTCCTTGATGACATTCATCTTTTTCTTGCCATATGGCGAGGCTGCACGGCCAGAACCTAACCAGGCGATGGTGCTCGTGGAGCTGCTGATGGCGGTGAGCTCGCTGATGACCACGCGTCCCGATTTGGCCATCTCGTTACTAGCATTCACCAGTATCCACAGCGATTGGAATGGTTCAACAGGCTCGTTGTATTCCTGAGTGCCATTCCATGATGATGTCCAGTGGCCGTGACATGGCAGCTCAAGGATCTGTGCAGTGGGCTCTAGGATCCGGTAGTCGCCTTGGAAGACCCTGCCGTTGGCATCTGTGATGCGGCAGCTGAGCACGCACTTTTTGTTGGGTGACAGTTTTACGCGAAACGCCTGCATACTGGGTGGGAATATGCCGTTATATTGTGCACAGACATATGATCCGCCTGCTTCGAAGTTGTAGTTCAAGGATACAGCTTTATCACTGCAGTCTATTCCGCCTTTGGCGCCTGGAAACTCTCCGCCGTTACCGAATGACCATTGCGCGGGGGCGATGGTCTGAGTAAGCGGAATAGTTTGGTCAGCGGAAGCCCAGACGGTTAACATGAAAAGCAAAATCACTGTTACTGTTTTATGCACGGCGATACTCCTGTGGCAATGGAATGCACTTATATGATGCCTTATGTTTATGACAAGCATCTGCAGGCGGGCGTATAATGATGTTTAAGGATTGAACCACGAACTGGCGGCCACGCCGCATAAGGAGATTACGCATGAATATCTTGTTGTTGATTTTTGCCGCAATTCTCATCGGCATGTTTCCCACTGCCGGAGTTAGCTCTGAGCCGGTTGAAATCATCGCTCACCGCGGGTCATCATATACCGCACCAGAAAACACCGTCGCTTCGAATAAACTAGCTTGGGAACAGAAGTCTGATGCCGTTGAATGCGACATTTACCTGTCCAAAGATGGCAAGATCATCGTGATGCATGATGGCAACACAGCACGCACAACTCGTGTGAGCTTGGAGATCGCAAAAACCGAATCGAAGTATCTTCGCGAGCTTGATAACGGCAGCTACAGAGGCGAACAATATGCCGACGAACTGATCCCTTACCTGGACGAGATCCTGAAGGTGATGCCGAAGCACGGGCATATGTATATAGAGATCAAATGCGGGGTTGAGATCCTTCCTGAACTTAAAAAGACTGTTGAGAAATGCGGCAAAGCCAAGCAGCTGCGGTTTATCGGCTTTGGACTGGAAACTATGAGGGAATGTAAAAAGCTGATGCCCAACATCCCTGCTTATTGGCTGGCTAGCAATAACCCGGCGACCCCTTACGGGCCTAAGCTGATTGAGATGGCTAAGGATGCTGGGCTTGATGGGTTAGACCTGCATTTTGGTGGTGTCGACCAAATATTGGCTGATGGCGTAAAAGCCGCTGGGATGAAGCTGTATATCTGGACAGTTGATGATGCGAACGAGGCTAAGCGGGTTGCAGCCTTGGGTATAGCCGGCATCACCACCAACCGACCTGACTACATTAGGCAGGAGCTTGGTCTGTAAGTTGCTGCACTTGCCAAACGGCAGGTGCATGTGTTTCACTAGGTATCTTTACGTATGAATCGTAACAAGGAGTAATGTACTGATGGTGTTATTAGTTATCTGCTTGATGGCAGCGGTATTGGTAACGAGCCCTATGGTGTGCAAAGCATCTACAGTTGTGGCGCATCGTGGTGCGTCGTATGATGCTCCAGAAAACACCCTTGCTTCGCTGCAGTTGGGCTGGGAACAAGGCATTCCTGTGGCAGAGATAGATATCCACCAAGCATCTGACGGCCGTGTGATGGTGATGCATGATGGCAACACAAAACGCACCACCGGTGAAGACATGCTGATAAAAGACACACCTTCCGACCGTCTGCGCGAGCTGGATGCCGGTTCCTGGAAGGGTGAGGCATACAAAGGGCAGAAAGTGCCGTTCTTTGAGGAGATTCTTGAGGCTCTTCCTGCAGGACGGTGTCTGTTGATTGAAGTCAAGTGCGCAGCCTCGGTTCTGCCGGAAGTTCAACGGCTGATTGAGCTATCGGGCAAGCGCTCGCAGCTTAAGTTTGTGAGCTTCAACCTGGATACACTGAAGCAGTGCCGTGCGATGATGCCAGATATCAAGGCTTATTTAATTGCCAGCTGCGAGAATGCAGAGGGTTACCCTGCTGACATCGTGAAGATAGCCAAAGAGGCAGGTATGTCGGGCATCAATTTACATACCCACGGAATCACCGCGGAGCTGATGGCTGAAGCCAAACAGGCTGGTCTTGATGTGAACTGCTGGACAGTGGATGACTGCGCCACTGCAGATCGAATGGCCGCACTAGGTATTGATGAGATCACCTCAAACCGTCCGCTTATGATCACAAAGCATCTAGCCGGAACCAACTAAGCTAGTAACCAACGCAAAAACAGGGCGGCATCAATTGCCGCCCTGTTTTTTTGTAGAGCGAATTGCACAATAGAATCCATGCGCCGGCCGGAGTGAAGCGACGCCGGCCGATAATGATTAGCCGTGCGGTGCAGGAACCCGCACGAAACGCAGTTCCCGGAGCGCTAGCTCCCGGAACGTAGTCGGGTGGGTGACTAAACCC
>CAZFLA010000071.1:5037-17035 GCA_964519405.1 uncultured bacterium | reverse complement strand
CTCACGCTGTGCTGCTTCCAGCGGAGATTCGTTGAGCGGCCCGCCGCCTTCTGGGAGCTCCCAACTGTATTCGTTGGTGGCATACCGATATTGTCCCACTAACCAGGTAAATCCGTGCTCATCAATCGGTAAAATGCCAATAGCTCGGTTTTTGTAGTGCACAACGCCGTAAATCCCCTGCCCGCCGTTAGGGTTAATGACTTGAGCCTCGGAAAGACTTATCCAGGGATTATCATAGATCGGCTTTACGCTGAGTGTTTTCCAGGGATTATCCACAATTACCTCACTTCGGGTTGAACAGTGTCAACCATGTGGTGTCGACAAGCGCATGCACAACACAAGCCGCTGCGATACCGCCGCGCTTCATGTAGGCATAGCCGTATATACCGCCAGCCACAGCACTCATCAACGCGTAGCCAACGCTGTAGATAAACGGACGCCCATCCACATTCGAGCCAACATGCGATATGCCAAACAGCAGCGACACAATGATTAACGCTAACCATGGGCGTTTAGTTGTTTGCGCCAGCAGGTTCTGCAGCGTGCCGCGGAAAACAAGCTCTTCAGGAATTGCGACCGCAAGATACATACCCAGCGGAAGCAGCAAGTGCACCCCGATGACGACGCCTAATGCGTTGGTGTGATACAGCGACTGCTGCAACTGGAAGGGGTTCCACTTCAGAAAGCCTGTCAGCACTCCTGCAGGCAGCAACATAATCATCGCCCAAGCGAACATCCGCAGACCGTATTTCAGCTCGCTAATGGGCAGCCTCAACCGGAAGTCCAGTCCTGGAAGCCTGCGCACAATCAGCATAGACCACAGGAAAGTTGTTACCGAGCAGATTTCGCGGGGGTTCACCCCTTTTTCGGCCGGGATACGCGCTAATATCAACATATCCTTTTCGATTAAGGGAATGGCTATCACCAACACGATAAGCCAATCGGCCCAGATCTTCTTTTGAGATGCAAGCAAAACCGGCAAGGCAAGATACACTGCCAACGCGAGCCCATATTTGATATCAAACTGCCCCGTGGGTATCGCATATATCGCATATAGGCACCATAATAGTGCCGGCATGCTCCATATCATGCGCGGATTGGCATCGATACGCTTTTTCCACCACCGCTGAGAGGCACCCACACCAAGTGAGAGTGCAGCACCCATATACCCCATGATGATCGGAAGTGTAGCAATAGCTTGCAGAGGGGTAACTTCAGCGCGTCCTTTGGTTATTCGCGCGATAAACCACACACTGTATGCGACATAGGCGATGCCTGATATGGCTAACAACACACAAGCGACAATGGTTTCAATACGCTCAGAGTTACTTGAGGCACATTCTTTATTCATAGTCATATTATACAGACTCACCATGGGTACCATAGAAACAAAAGATGCGAGTTTTGTATACACTGCATCTAGCGTTATAAACCGCATCTGCCAGATAGTGCATCATGATATCATGGTTTGGCCATCTCATCTCATAAGGATATATATATGTCTCCCTTAACTACGCATGAACGTTTTTCACGTATGTTTGCTCATAAAGAGGCAGACCGGGTGCCCATCATCGACTCGCCATGGGGATCGACCATCGAAAAATGGCATCAGCAAGGTATGCCTGAAGGTGTCGACTTTACAGATTTCTTTGACATCGACAAAACGGCAGGAATTGGTGTAGATATCAGCCCGCAGTATCCCGTAAAGCTCATCGAAGAGACCGAACAATACACCATCACAACAAGTGCTTATGGCGTCACCATGAAGAACTGGAAACACGCTGGCAGCGTTCCTGAATTCCTCGACTTCACCATCGTTGATCCCGACAGTTGGCAGATAGCCAAGGCTCGTATGGTTGCCTCCGATGACCGTATACCCTTCGATCACCTTAAACAAAACTACGCCCAGTGGCGTAAAGACGGTCGATGGATTAGTGCTCACCTATGGTTCGGCTTTGATATTACGCATAGCTGGACTGTTGGCACAGAACGCGTTCTGGAGGCTTTGATAGAGCAGCCAGAGTGGCTGGAAGATATGTTCAGCCACTTCTTGACTGTGAATCTGCAGTTACTTGACCGCGTGTGGGACGAGGGTTACCACTTTGATGAGATATTCTGGTGTGATGACATGGGGTATAAGGGGCATACCTTCTTTTCACCAGCGATGTATCGCCGGATACTTAAGCCATATCATCAGAAAGCCATCGAATGGGCTCACAGCCACGGTATCATGGCCCATCTGCATAGCTGCGGTGATATCCGCATGCTGCTGCCAGACTTGCTGGAGATCGGTTTGGATGGATTGAACCCCATTGAAGTGAAGGCCGGTATGGACCCCATCATCATCAAACAACAGTATGGCGATAAACTTACACTCCATGGCGGACTCAATGCCGCGATATGGGGCGAACGCGAAAAGTTCGAAGCGGCGATGCACCATGTGCTTCCTGTTGTGAAGCAAAATGGCGGTTACATCTGCAGCAGCGATCACAGCGTACCCGACAGCGTCAGCCTGGAGGATTTCCGCGCGTTTGTGGAGTTGGCAAAAAAACTAGGCAGTTACGAGTAAATTCGCATGATCTGGCAGGGAACAGTTACTCCCCCTGCCAGATCGCATTTTCAAAAGGTGCTAACGGCTATTCCTGGCTCTTCAGGTAGATCACCATCATCAACGCCGCTATTGACTTAGCGTCGGCAATAACGCCCTGTTTGATGAGCTCAGGCACGTCGCTTAAGGCAATAATAGCCAGCTCAATGGTTTCATCATCGTCAAAACTCTGCTGACCGGCCAGCAAGCGGTCGGCGAGGTAAACATGCAGAAGCTCAGAGCTATATCCAGGGGCCAAATACTGCTGAAACAGCTTCACCATACTGCCTGTCCGATACCCGGTCTCTTCAGACAGCTCCCGATATGCGCAATCCTCAGGATCCTCACCGACCTCTAGTGTGCCAGCCGGTATTTCTAAGAGAATGGCATCAGCCGCCCGCCGATACTGACGCACCATCACCACTTTGCCATCGGGCAACAAAGGCACGATCGCCACAGCGCCAGGATGAGCGATCACTTCTCTTTGTGAGATTCTGCCGTCAGGCAGCATCACCGTATCCACGCGCAGCTTCACGACCCGCCCTTGATAGATATCCTCACTCGATATAAACTCGTCGACTAGTTTCATGATCTTGTCTCCTTATGATATGCACTCACGGTTATTGCCTGCCAATGGCATAATAAATGGTAGCGGTGTGTAAATTAAACCCGATATTGGAGAAGCCTTTTGAAAGTCATCTGCGTCTACAGTTCATCAAGTGATGCTGTTCCGAACCACTTCTTTGACACCGCAGAGGACTTAGGTAAGGTCATCGCAAAATCAGGATTCAATATGATATACGGCGGAGGCGCCATCGGATTGATGGGCGCATCGGCACGAGCCGTTCAAAAACATGGCGGTAAAGTCACCGGTGTCATCCCCAAGTTCCTCAACCTACCCGGAGTGGTGTATGAGCAGTCCGATGAACTGGTGCTTACCAATAATATGCATGAACGCAAATACATCATGGCTGACCGTGCCGATGCCTTCATTGCCTTACCCGGCGGGTTCGGCACACTGGAAGAAACGCTAGAGATGATCACACTCAAACAGCTTGGGCAACATACCAAACCAATAGTCATGATCGACACAGCAGGGTTCTACCAGCCGCTCATCAACACCTTTGAGCAAATGTATTCACTGCATTTCGCCAAGCCTGCATACCGCGATCTATATCATGTTGCTGCCGATTCACAGGAGGCGATGCGCTACATTGCCGACTACCAGCCATCAGCAAATGGGCAGAAGTGGTATTAATCTGCGCTTGTGCTAGCTCGCTTACATAGCTGCGCAGCAGCGATGCCTGCTGCTCCCGCTGCTAAAAAGAATACACGATCGTGGTCGACGTCGCGCCCCATGCTTTTCACCCGTATAGAGTGCGAATCCAACACGTCTAGCGCCGGCTGCCCATCAACAGAAACATAGTTATGCTGGGGTGCCGCATCTTGCAGATGGTTAAGCGCCGCCTCCGCATACTCTCCGCCATCTGAGGGTACTGGCACCACACAGTCGGCTTTGCAGATTCTCTGCAGGATGGTATCACTGTGATGGCTTAATCCTCGATGCCTGGCGCGGGCATCGCCCTCGCTGATACGCAGCACGGCAACAGCTGTGCCATGCAAACTATCTGCAGCATTCAAACATACGCCTTGATCTACCCCACTGAATCCAAACTGTGTCCCAGTACCGGTATTGCCTACACATTGCCCTGTAATGACTATATCAGCGTTCATTACCAGCTTCGCAGCCAATAGACCACTGTAGATATTCACCGCCTCAACATCACCGCCAAAGGCTTGACCGCATGTTACTGTCCCCTGCAGCAGCTTACTCTGAGTGAGCTGAGCGACTAGCCGGCTAACTTTGATGTGCAAGCACGCACTATCGGTCATGACATACGCCACGCGCAGCGATGGGTCAACAGATGCGATCCCCCCTGCCACCGCAGCCAGTTGGCTATGCAGGCAGGTGCATACCACAGGCATACCAGCAAGGTCATCCGCATTTTGGAGCAGATCATGATATGGGCTATCTTGTTCCTCACAGCTCAGAACCGCGTGCTGAAAAGGTGTATATCGCAACCGCATGATGTGTCCCGGTTGTTGGGAGCATTTCGGCAGCTTAGTCTCGATACTTTGAACATAATCGTACCCGCCAGACCCTAGCTTCAGGCGCCTTGCGGTGTCGTTCACGACAACACGATCGCCCACTTCCGCAATGCCAACCAGCGTTGTCTGACACAGCGCGGCTCTTTGTTCGGAACCCACCAACACAGAGAGCTCCTGCAGCCCCTGATCATTACGGATAATATTCGTGACTACCCCTCGGCTTAGCGATATCATCGTGAAGCCTCCGGTGCGTCGCATAAAGCAATTTGGATCAGCCATTCAGCGCTTCGAACAAGTTGCTCAATGCTGCAGCTTTCTTGGTGGGTATGCACATCGGTCATGGCGCAGCTCAGCACCGTGCATGGTATACCTTTGAGGTTATACACATTCGCATCAGCTCCCCCACCGGTATCAAACAGAACGGGTTCAACACCAATCTTTTTCAGCGCAGCGCGGGCGACTTTGACGACAGCATGTTCGGCATCCAGATGGTATGCCACATACTCATGATCGACATGAACCGCGAATTGCGCACCAGCGGAATCTGCGGAGCTCTGCATACAACCAATGAGCTGCTCGGTCAGCTTCGCAGCCACCTCTACGTCCCGGCTTCGAGCTTCCCCGCGCACTACAACTTTTTCTGCCACGATGTTTATGGCGCTTCCGCCATTAATCACGCCGATGTTTGCCGTTGTCTGATGGTCAAGTCGACCTAATGGCATGGCTACAATACCCTTCGCGGCCACCTCGATAGCGCTGATACCCTGCTCAGGATGCATCCCTGCATGAGCAGCCCGTCCGGTGATCGTCATCGTGAATACATCATGTGATGGTGCACTCAGCACGATCTCACCCACCGGGGCGCTCGCGTCGATAACATACCCAAAATCGGCATCAATCTGGCTGCAGTCGAATACATGCGCACCTTTGAGCCCGATCTCCTCAGCCACACTAAGCACAAAACTAATCTTGCCATGCGGCAGGTTGTTCTCTTGAATACAAGTGACCATCTCAATCAGAGCTGCTAATCCCGCTTTATCATCAGCACCTAAAATGGTCTCACCGTCGGAGTAAATCACACCATCGCGCTCAACCATTTTCAAACCAATTGTTGGCTCAACGGTATCCATATGTGCGCTGAAGAACATCGGCCGTTGAGCTCCGCCATTCGCAGGCAGCACAGCTAGAATGTTGTTGGCATTACCGCCTAGCTGCGTTGAGGCATTGTCTTGGGTAACTTCCATACCCAAACCGCGTAAAATAGGTTCGATATATGCCACGATTTCGGCTTCATGCAGCGCAGGGCTGTTGATTGAGCACAACTGCTTGAACAAGCTCACTAGACGTTGTTGGTTAACCATATTTCCTCCAACCAGTGCGGGATGATAAAAATGGCCACCGCGGAGCTATGTACACTCCGCGGCAGCCATTTGTGTTAGCGGGTAATTGTAACCTTGCTCAGTCCCTTAGAATCATCAGGGTTCATACCCCGGGTCATCGTCAGGTGACAAGCAAATAGTTGAGCGTAAATAATTAGCGCGATAGGACTTATTCGTTCATCCGTAAAGCCAGATACCTTCACGCACTTGGTAGCTATCTGCTGGATTTCCGGCTGAGCACTATAGACAATGATCTCAGCGCGGCGTTCTTTTAATGTGTTTGCCAACTGCAGCATGGTCGCATAACCGCGTCCTTCTGGAGCAAACAAGAAGCACGGGAAACCGTCGTTAGCTACTGACAGAGGACCATGCATAAAGTCCGCAGCGGAGTAGCTCTTGGCCAGAGTTCCGCTTGTTTCCATCATTTTCAAAGCGGCTTCGTGCGCGGTGCAGTAGTTATAGCCTCGTGCTAATGTAAAGCAGGCGCGCATATAGCGATATCGCTCAGCAAGCTGTGCGATATTATCTTCCATACTCAACGCATGCTCCATACCCGCCTTAACTTGCTGCAGCAAAGGCAGAGCATCGTCACCAGTTAGGTCGGCGACTAGCAGCGCGATTAAAGCCATTGTGGATGTATAGGTCTTTGTAGCAGCAAATCCCTTTTCCACACCGCAGCTGCAGTTCAGCACAAACTCTGCTGTTTGTGCCAGTTCACTGGAACTGTCATTGGTAATACCAGCAGTCAACGCGCCTGCTGCGCGGCCTGCTGAAACCACTTCAACAACGTCGGCACCTTGCCCAGACTGCGAAATACCAATCACCAGCGTCTGTGATAGGTTCATTTTGCCGCCATAAAGTGTAAAAGCACTCGGTGCTGCTAACACAACCGGAATACCTAGCTCAATTTCAAACCGGTATTTGGCATACTGTGCAGCATTGTCCGATGTGCCTCGGGCGGCGATCATTGCGAATCGTATATCACGCTTGCGGATTTCGTCCGCCAGCGGTTTTACCATCTGTTGGCCCATCTGAATCAGAAGCGCCATCACCTCGGGCTGTTGCCCGATCTCTTGTCTCATATTGCTATTCATAAAAGGCATCGCTTCACCTCCATACTATTATCCTTTAGTTCGGCTGCATTTTACAGTAATCTGCTGACAAAGGTATATTTGCTGCCATTATCGCATGTAATATACCGGAAACACGGTTTCCATTGCACATCGCTTCGCCGAATGGCTCTTGGTTTGGCATAATATCTACGGTAACCCCATATTACGTGTAAAGGCCGTATCTTAAGCACTTATGTTCCTCAAACGCCTGCAGATTCTTGGTTTCAAGAGCTTTGCCGATAAAACAACCGTCGATTTTTCCGATGGTGTGACCGCTGTTGTCGGACCTAACGGTTCCGGCAAAAGCAATATCGGTGATGCCATCATGTGGGTTCTGGGCGAATCAAACTCACGCAGCCTTCGGGCTGACAGCAGTGCTGAGGTCATTTTTTCGGGCAGCTCCAAGCGCAAACCGCTTGGCATGGCTGAAGTTAGCCTAACCATCGATAATACGTCGAAGCTGCTTCCTGTGGACTTTCAGGAAATAACCATCACGCGACGTGTATACCGCTCTGGTGAAAGTGAGTTTTTAATTAACAAAAGCCCCTGCCGCCTGAAGGATATTCAAGAGCTCTTCATGGATACCGGCGTGGGACGTAGCAGCTACGCCATACTCACCCAAAGTGAAGTAGACGCTGTTTTGTCGGCCAAGCCAGAAGAACGACGTATGCTGTTTGAGGAAGCCGCCGGTATTCAAAAATATCGCAACCGAAAGCGCGAAGCGCTGCGACGGCTTGAGAACACCGAAGCGAACCTCAACCGCGTCACGGATATCCTCGGTGAGCTTGATGTGCAGCGTGAGCCGATGCGTGAGCAAGCCGAAATTGCGCTGCGATACATCAGATTATCAGACCGCCTGAAGCAGATCGAAGTAGACAGCTTGTGGGCTCAACTCCTCCAAGCCGATGCCGACAAGGCAGAGTGCGAACAACACAACGAAGAGTTGCATCAATCGGTGCTCCGCCTGAACGAACAGATGACGAAGTGCGAAACCGACTCCAAACGGCTTGCCGCGGAGATCGCCCATCTCGATACGCAGATAGACACACTGCGTGGTGAACAGCAACGGCTGAACACCGAAATCGAGCGCAGCAATGGCGCGAAGCGGCTTTCTGAGGAGCGTATCCTAAACGCCCAAACAAATGCCGAAAGCCTCACTGCTGAAATACAGGAACTGCAAAACAAGCACGAACTAAGCACTCAGCAGCTAGCTGAGCTAACAACGAAATCCAAACAGCTGCAGACACAACGCGACGCTGCCGCAGAGGCTTGCGCAGCTTCAAAGCAAGCGTTGAGTGCCGCAGAAAAGAACCTTCACGAGGCACAGCAAGCCGAGATCACCCGTGTTCAAGAGGTCAGTAGGTTACGCACCCAGCTAAATCATCTGCAGCAGCGCGAAGCAGAGATTCAAAACAACCTGCGAAAAACACAAACCAGCTTAACGGAATTTGCAGAAACCAGAGTAAAGCTGCAGCAAGTGCATGAGGCTGCCGAAGGCACGAAGCAGTCAACTCTGGAGGCGTTAGCCCAAACCGAAGCGGCCATCAAGTCACTAGAGGAGCAGCTGGCATCCGACAGGCAGATGATCAGCAAACACCAAGAAGAGTGGCAGAAATGTGCACAGACCAACGCGGCACTTGCCGCTCGGCTGCAGGCACTGACCGAAAGCGAAGCTGCTCAGGAGGGCCTTTTCGGCGGAGTTAAGGCGGTGCTTGATGCCATACGCAAACACGAGCTGTCTGGTCAGTATCACCTCGTGGCTGATATCCTGCGACCTGACGAGCCGTATGTCACAGCTATTGAAGTGGCACTAGGTGCCAACGCACAGGATATTGTTTGCCCAGATCAACAACAAGCACGAGAGGCCATCAGTTGGCTAAAGCGGACTTCACGCGGGCGGGCGACGTTCCTGCCTCTAGACACTATTGAGCCGAACATCCCGCCGAAGGAACTCAACAGAGCAATCGATGAGGGACTGGCTGTGGGTTACGCAAATGACTTGGTGGACATCGAACCTGGATTCGAAGATGTAGCCGACCATCTGCTGGGACGCGTGATCGTAGCCCAGGATTACGACAGTGCCATTAAAATCGGGCGCAGATACGGCGGTTGGGCGCGCATTGTGACACCAGAAGGCGAACTATTCATGCCCGGAGGCAGCGTTACCGGCGGTAAGATGCCTGGTAAAGCGACGGGCATCGTATCGCGTAAAGCGGAAAAGGCACGGGTCGACGAACAGCTAAAATCCGGACGTCAACGCGAAGCCCAATGCAAGCAAAACACTGAAAAAGGCAACGAACAGCTTGCAGCACACGATACGGAACTCAAAGCTTCTAGGCAGAGCCTCAGCCAGATGCAAACAGTAATGATGAAGCAGGAACGCGAATTACAGAGCGCCGTGCAGCGTCTGGAGACAATCGAGCGCGACATAAACGCCGCCGAATCACGAAGTGCCTCGTATAACCAGCAGCTTGCCGAGCTATCACCTCAGCAGCAGCTTGCGTCGCAGCAGCTTCAACTGCTAGATGATGGTCAAAACCCCGAGGCTAACCGTTCATCGGAATTGCAGCAGTCTCGCGATGCCGCTGCGAAGCTTAGCCAACAGGCTGAAATTGAGCTAAACCGCGTAATTGAGCAGCAGCGTTCCATTGAACGCGAGAAACAGACGCTCATCAATGCCATCGCCGAAGCCAGCGCACAACGGCAAGCCCGTGAGAGCCGCCTAGCCAAACTATCCGGCAGTAGTGACATCGACCAAAAGAGCTTGATTGAGCTAAGCATTAAGCTGGAAGACCTTAGGGGACGCTGCGATCAGGTAGACGCAGCGCTCAAGCAGCACAAAATGACGCGATCAGAGCGCAGCGAAACCAGTCAAGTGAACAATGGTGTCATACGCGATCTCGTTCGCAAACAGCAGGCTAACGGCGAAAAGCAGCATCAGCTTCAACTGCAGTTAGCGCGTTTGGAAGTGCAGCATACGCAAATTGTGGGCCGTTTGTGGGATGAATATGACATTGATGCCAACCAAGGGGCTCCTACAGACTTCGTCCCACCCGCAAGGGAGCTTCAGACAGAGATCAGCCGACTCCGCCGTGAACTGCGTGCCATGGGTAACGTCAACGTCGGCGCAGCTGAGGAGTATGAGCGGCTTTCCGAGCGTTTCGACTTCCTGACGAAACAGCGCGACGACCTTGATATCGCAAAAGCGAATGTGCTCCAGGCGATACAAGAGATAGACCTAAGCACCCGAGATCTTTTCACAAACACTTTTGAACTGGTTCAAGACGCGTTCAGCAAGATCTTTACTGAATTGTTCGGCGGTGGATCCGCGGTGCTTACGCTAACAATGCCCGACAACCCGTTGGAAACAGGCGTCGACATCTATGTAGAACCACCAGGTAAGCGACGGCAAAACCTCAACCTACTATCTGGCGGCGAAAGAAGCCTGACTGCGTCAGCACTGTTGTTCGCATTCATGACGGTTAAACCAAGCCCCTTCTGCACCCTTGACGAGGTTGATGCCGCTATGGACGGAGCAAACGTGGAGCGCTTCGCCGATTTGCTGAAGAACTACTCACTGCAGAGCCAAGTCATCGTCATCACACACAACGCCTCGACCATGGAACGAGCCGATAGCTGGTACGGCGTCACCATGCAGGAGCCAGGCGTCAGCAGCATCATCAGCTACAAAGCGCCTGCGGTGCATGAGCAACTTAACTCGTAAACACCGAGGTATCTGTACAAGAATACAGTGGCTAATCACAAGTGATTCATCAGCATTAACCAGTGGCTTTGTTCATAAGAACAGCCTCAACAATTGGTTGGTCTGCATTATCGTCCCCCACAATTAATGACGTCTTTGTCGTAATATTGATGGCATTGAGTTCACGGCCATTACTCACTCGCTGGAAACACATCCCAGTCACAACGGAAAGTCTGGGGTAATCCATACCCGTCACGGTAGGCAGGATATGGGAAGACACAGCGCCAGGCTTGTTCGTTGGGACCAATAAGCCAGAGATATCCCGGATCCCATATTTGCTCCAGATACCACGTGCGATCTGCGATCCAATAACGTGGGCGTAAATGCGGTGGTGACTGTGAGATAGATTGCATGAATGCTGCTGCGGGATTATGAACATCCACCCAAGATCCCGAATGACCACCCACACGCAAAGCCATGAAAGTATCTACAGGCATCTTAATGGGCCGTAGAACCTGTTCCCACATGTATAGATTTTCCACAAGAGCATAAAGGATGACCCGGTCAAAATAGTGGTCTCCCAATTTTATCCTGACACTGATATACACAAAATGCCACTGCGATTCGCTAAACTGCTTGAAGTGGCCACAAGATTCTGGTTGTTGAGGTAGCAGGTTGCATGTAAGCGGAATCATTTCGTTGATGGTTGTTCTCACTTCAGATATCCCGGCTGAGGGGATATGTAATGATCTCGGAGGCACTTCAGACAGTTCATCGAGTAAAGCCGATGAATCGATATTGTCCAAGTTATCATATAGGTTGTATAGTAAATCGAAGTAATAGGAACTATAGTCAGACATCAGGTACACCGAGTGATTTCCTAGACTGCTAATCACTTCGGTAGGTAATCCGTCCATGCACAGAGCCAGCAACGGACGAAGGTCACTACCGGCTGATCCATACCAAAACACTTTAGGAGCTGACTGGACTAAAACACTGGCAGCATACCTCCAGTCCGAGGCGTCTTCTTGATATACGGGTATGAGACATCTGGTCAATCTCGTCCAGGCTTGTTTGCGCATTTCATCCATTAACGCGATTCTTCCTT
>CAZFLA010000071.1:0-5027 GCA_964519405.1 uncultured bacterium | reverse complement strand
CCGGCTTCCTTGGAATGTTAGTTGTTCTTTGGTTGTACAGGCAAGCGAACACTTGCTTTTCTGTTCCGCTTTGAATTGTTTATACCCAGTTTCATTGGGGTTGTCAAGGCCGCGAAGGCCCGAAGGGAAAGCCTTTACTACCCCAATGAAACATGCACCATTTCTGGCAGCAGAGCAGCTATATCCAGGTCGTCTCAGGTTCACATTACTCCATATTGTATCCGTTTATGTTTAGTGAGCACATATCATGTTCTTCCTTGTGTTAACAATACGAACTCATGTCGAAGTAGCGCGTACCGCTGGTCCACCACTCATCAACCTTAAGTAACAAGGCTCCCATCGACCGGATGACCGAATCATCATTCAGAAAGATGCCTATGACCTTCTCACACCGGCATATCTCTTGGCTCACGCTTTCTATCGTGTTTGTAGTGCGCAACCGCTTGCAAAAAACCAGCGGCAGCTGCATGATCGCCATGGTTTCGTCGAACCCATGCTCCAGCGTATCCATCGACTAGGAAGCCTAACTTCGGAACTCTGCCAGTGAGGCTCAAATCGGTGTCCTTGTATGAATCGCGGCGTGATATATACAGAAAACTCGCACACAAACAATATTCATGAATGTTTTACCAGTGCATTTGACTCTGGCTTCACTCTGGTGTACAATAAACCTCGCGCGGAGTGGTGGCCGAGTGGTCGAAGGCGCACGCTTGGAAGGCGTGTTTACTCGTAAGGGTAACGTGGGTTCGAATCCCACCCGCTCCGCCAGTTTTTTCAGCCAAATGCATATTGCGTTTGGCTTTTTTTGTCACTCGACAGCAGATATCCCGCAGCAATGGCGTTTGGTTGGCACATACACTAACCAATACCAAGGCGTAAAATGAAACGGGTGTTTCATGGCTGCCAAATCCCGCAGCACTTGCCGTATACTAGCATTTACAAAGATATGACTACAAACCAACTAGATACAATCACTGCCATTGCCACTCCGCAAGGGGCTGGAGGTATCGGCATCGTACGGATATCCGGCCCTACCGCTTGGGATATCGCAAAAAAGCTGGTATCGCCATTCCCAAAGCACCCCAAGCCATACCAAGCTTTCCCGACATGGCTGTGGCCTTCGAGATACCCGCATCGTATTGATCGCGGCCTATTACTGCTCTTTGAAGAGCCGCATAGCTATACGGGTGAGCAGACAGCGGAGCTTCATCTTCACGGCAGCCAAGGCGTGATGTTAGCCGCGGTTCAAGCGGCTATAGAAAATGGAGCACGGCAGGCAGAACCCGGTGAGTTTACACAACGCGCTTTTTTAAACGGTCGGCTGGATCTCGCTCAAGCTGAGGCAGTAGCCGACCTGATCGCCTCGCGTAACGTGCGTGCAGCAGAGGCCGCCGCACGGCAGCACCATGGCGACCTATCAAAGCGCCTCACTGAGTTTCAAGCAGCCATCATCGCGAACCTGTCGTTGTTTGAAGCGCATATCGACTTCCCCGACGAAATGGATGAGTTTGCATCGCTGCCAGTCGAGCAAGAGCTGCTATCAATGGCTACCGAGCTGGAGCAGTTGGCAGATCAAGCTAATCGATTTAGGGCTGTGAAAGACGGCATCATCGTGACCATCGCAGGTCTGCCAAACGCCGGTAAAAGCAGCTTACTCAACGCGTTGTTGGGGCATAAACGCGCCATCGTCAGCGACATTGCGGGCACCACAAGAGATATGGTGTCTGAATCGATGCAGATTGACGGTCTTGATGTTCGTCTACAAGACACCGCTGGTCTTCGCCATTCGGATGACATCATAGAACAGATGGGTGTGGATATCAGCAAAGAAGCCGTGGTCAACTGCGAGCTTTGCCTCTACCTCATTCCAGCACACTGGCCTATAGACGCAGAGCAGCATCCTACTGTTGGCTTGCGTCAGCCAAATGCGTCGCTTATCGTCCGCAGCATGGATGACCGCATCGGCACGCCAACCCCTTTACCCGCGTGTTGGCAAGGCATCCCCGAGGTCACTATCAACGTGCGTCAAGATAACGGGCTTGATGGCCTTCGCGCCTACCTAACCCAATTCATGCAGCAATATAAGACAGATGAGGTTCCCTTACTCACGAGCGACCGTCACGCCTCCGCAGCACAGCAAGCAGCCGATGGGCTGCGAAAGAGCCTGCAGGCACTCAGCTGCGGCGACGGTCTAGACATCGCTTCGGTTGGCTTAAGGTATGCGCTTGACTGCCTTGGTCAGATAACAGGCGAAACAACCACCGACGATGTTATTGACCAGATATTCGCAAGGTTTTGTGTCGGTAAATAAAAAAGGCCTCCCTTCAAACACGGCTGATGAAGGGAGGCTTGGGTAACTTAGGAGCTACAGGTGCTCTGCAATCACAGCAGAAGCAGCTTGTATAAAGAAGATCGTTCCAAGATCGCGGATGTGATAGGGGTTATCATCGGTCCCGTCGGGTTTGTTAATCTTCTCTATAATCGCTCCCTTGAGGTTAGGATCGTTCGGTTTTAGCAGCTGCATCTTCATGCAGTATCGCATACCACGCATCAGCAGCGACACCCACTTTTGATCATGTGTCTGCTTGTATAGATCAAGGTAGACTAATGCGGCACATGCCGTTGCGCTTGTTTGATGTCCAAATGACTCAGTCTTGAAGTTTTCGTATGTGGCGCGGAAAATACCACCGTCTTTCCGTTGTGCGCCTGCATACCATTCGCCGGATCGCATGAAGCAGCTTAGGTATCTATGGTCGCCGCTATCCTTGTATGCTGAAAGCATTGGGCGTCCCCACCAGAAGCTCTGTCGTGGGTGTATACTGCCCTTTATAGGATTGCTCGGGCCAAAGGCGACCCAGGTTCCTGGTGGATCCTCTTCACGAAGAAGTCGCTCTGCTATTTCGTAGAATACGCGTTTGTAGTCTTCGTCACCAGTGAGTTCATAAGCCTTCAACAAGACAGAATCATCAATGTTAGGTCGTCCAGGGAAGCTGTGAGAAAGCGCATTGTTTTCTACAACCATCTGGTCCTTCGGATCATACCAGTCACGGAATAATCCTTCTCCATGGATGTACATCTTGCTGATGACCCAAGACAGCGCCTCCAGCGCCCACTCCTGGTATTTCTTGTCACCGGTAGTTTCGGACAGCATCAATAGTCCGTCCAGCGTTTCTAATACAGCAGAGGTATTGACTAGGTCGGGGAAATCTTCGTAAGCGAGAATCAGTCCGAAGTCGGAACTTTCTGGGTCGGAAATTCGGTTAGCCTCAATGAAACCGGCGCTAAACATAGCGGCCTCAAGCAAGTTACGATCATTCAGCACATTGTATGCCATTACTAGGCTTTTTATGGCTTGTCCGGTATGCCACATGGGGCAGAAGAAGCTCCATTGTTTTTTGGCAACACTGTACTCGCCTCTGATCGCGCCCTTCCAATAACTGGTGGGATGACTGGCCTTGTTTTTCTCACAGGTAAGGGTTTCGGTCTTTATCTGTGCGGTATCTACAAGCCATTGGCACGCCAGCTTGAGGGCCGCACGCAGCCCTTCGATGTCATTGGTCTCCAAAAAAGTGCCCATTGCCGTGTACCTCATTCACATAATCCGCAGGTTCGTTGCATATAGCACTGCGTAGTGTATGTAGTTTACCTGTTCAACCTCGCTGATTGTTTCACTTTATCGGTGATTTTAGGGCACTTTTTAATGAGATTGTTTTCTATTATCGCCGCATTGTGAACCCAGTTTCGCACCAACCAGATACCAAGCTGTGTTACCATAATGTTGTAACTTATATGATTTCAGGCGAAAGATGACTATCTAGATGCTTCACGCCTCATCGCAAATCAGTCTTAAGCTCCCCTTATTCGAGGGACCGTTAGATTTACTGCTGCACTTAGTTCGCCAAAACAGAGTTGAGATAACGGACATTCCAATCGCATTGATCACAGATCAATATCTGCAGTATCTGCGGTTGATGGAGCAAATGAACTTGGAAATCGCCAGCGAGTTCCTTATCATGGCCTCAACGCTGATCGAGATTAAGTCCAGGACACTTCTGCCGAAACCGCCAAAGCCTCAAGAAGAGGAAGAAGCAGAAGATCCCCGTGCTGAACTCGCAGCCAGGCTTGAGGAATACAGCAGGTATAAGGCCGCTGTCGAAACACTGAAGGCTTGGGAGCAAGACCGGCTGCAGTGGTACTTTCGCAATCCCGAAAATGCTAGTGCAGAATATGAGCTTCCGCTGGATGAAGGAGAGCTCTCGGCTGATTGGCTAGCAAAAGCGCTGGATAAACTGCTCTCTGACGCTATCGAGGCAGATGAGCCACCAAGCGTAATCGTGCCTAAGAAACGCATATCGCTGCGAATTCGTATGGTAGAAGTGTGGCGAAAAGTGTCGTCTACAGGCCGCGGTAAAAAAGTAAGGTTTCGTGAGCTGCTTGAAGAAAAGTTTACGAGATGGGATGTTGTTCTCACCTTCTTATGTATGCTTGAGCTGCTCAAGCAAGGGCGGCTGCGGGTTGAACAAGAAACCCCATTTGGAGAAATTGAATTAATGGTTAAAGAGGAGGAAGCGGCTTGACTTCGCAGTCTGACATGCAGCAGCTTAGCGAATTGCTGGAGTGCCTGTTATTTGTAAGCACCGAACCAGTGCAAATGATGGATCTTGTGAAACTGCTTGAGCGTGACCATGGCGATATCGAAGAAGCCCTGAACCTGCTGACCATGCGCTGCAGCTACAGCGGCCTTCATGTCGTTCAGTTAGCAGGCGGTTATCAACTCTGCACCAAGGGATGCTACAGCGACATGATCGCGAAATTCCTGAACCCCAACCAAAACCGTATGACCCGTGCTCAACTTGAAGTTATGGCCATCATCGCCTACAGACAGCCTGTCACCGTGCCGGAGATCGAACAGGTGCGAGGTGTTCAAAGCGACGCTGTGGTGCGAAAACTCGCTCAAAAACGGCTTATTGAGGAGTGCGGAAAGAAGAACACACCAGGCCGACCTACCTTATACGCCACCACCCGTC
>CAZFLA010000070.1:7335-17047 GCA_964519405.1 uncultured bacterium | reverse complement strand
GCCGCGGGTTTAGTCACCCACACGACTACGTTCCGGAGCTAACGCTCCGGGAACTACGTCATATGCGGGTTCCTGCACCGCACGGCATATCAATAACGGCCGGCGTCGCTTCACTCCGGCCGGCGTATGAATGCCACATCACGATCGACCATGACAGGTAATCATGAACCCACCTTATGGCTCTTACTACTGCTGCCGAAAACCCACAGCAACACAGTTATTCTACAGTTAGCTCATCATCAAAATGTTACAGCCGATGACTAGGTAAGAGCCATTGCCGATGGACATGTATAATGGACATAGATCGATATTGTGTGGTGGCGGATGGCGACGGTAACTAGAGGTCATCACAGATATTTAAGGAGATTTTTACATCATGCCAACTCCCGATAACACTGGTAAACAGCATATCATCAAACGATCACTTGGTGAGCGTTCCTCTGCTATTCACGTCGGTGAAGAGCCAGATGCCGTAACACATGCCTCAGCGCCGAATTTGGTGATGTCCACTACATTCGTGGTGCCTGCTGATGCGGGGTTCTCGGCTGAAGCGATGGGTGAGGATCCTGGCTTTGTCTACACACGATGGGGTAATCCCACGGTTCATCAGTTGGAACTGAAGTTGGCTGACCTTGAGAATGGCGAGACAGCCGTCTGCTTCGGCAGCGGGATGGCCGCGCTTTACGGTGTGTTCCTGCATACCCTGAAAGCGGGGGATCATGCAGTGGTGAGCGATGTCACATATGCTGCATTGTCAGAGAGCTCCAATGAGGTGTTTCCGGAACTTGGCATAGAGATCACACGCGTCGATACCTCCAACCCGGAGAATGTACGCAGTGCCATGAAGCCGAACACCAAGCTCGTGCACATTGAGTCGCCGTGTAATCCGCTGCTGCGCCTGACCGATATCGCAGCCGTTGCGGAAGTCACACACGCTGGCGGAGCATTGCTCTCCATCGACTCCACATTTGGCACACCTACCGCGACAAAACCGCTGGAGCTAGGCGCAGACTATGTTATTCACTCGCTGACGAAGTATCTGGGCGGACATGGTGATGCCGTAGGCGGCGTCGTGATAGGTTCTCGCGCTTTAGTAGACGGCATGCGGCGTTCCACCGCTCTGCGGTTGGGCGGTATCTTGAGCCCATTTAACGCATGGCTGATTATGCGCGGGTTGGCGACTTTCCATCTGCGCATGAAGGCACATGAGGAGAGCGCGATGAAAGTCGCTCAGTGGCTGGAAACTGTGCCTGCAGTGAAGAGGGTGATCTACCCTGGTCTGCCGTCTCACCCGCAATATGAGCTGGCTCAACGCCAGATGAAGAATATGTCTGGTATGATCACTTTCCAGGTTGAAGACGGCCCCAAAGCGGCTCATGTGTTGGCCGAGTATCTGCAGATGATCCATTACGCAGTGTCGCTGGGCCATCACCGCTCCTTGATCTTCTACATGGGCACAGATGATCTGCTTCAAACAACTTTCAAACTTACACCTGATCAGCTGGCTTCGTGGCGCACATACGCCGGTGACGGCGTGTTCCGGCTGTCTGTGGGGCTGGAAGATGCAGAAGACATCATCGCCGACCTCGAAGGAGCGTTCGCTCATCTATAGAGACAAGCTCGGTGTGAAATGCACCGGGCCTCTTTGAGCATCAACGAATGGATAACATAATACGCAAAGTGTCTGAGGCATTTATCATGTTCGCAACTGCTGCATCGCTGTTTGCATCTTCATCTGCTAGCGGAGCTGTTCCGGCCGGCGATTTATCGCGTATGCACGTTCAACAAGCACATATCGTGCTGACATATACCGATAATACGGTGAATACACTACCGGTGACAATGAACGGAACCCAGACCGTAGACGATGGGGTAACATCGGTTACGGTTAAGGCAGAGGGTGTTAACAGCAACACCAATGAATATACGGTAACACTGAAAGCTATCTCACAAAAAGAATTGAAATTTGCCGATTGCCATCTGGCCTTTACGCCTGAGATGACAAGTGATGATGTGCGGGTGTTCGCTAACAGCGATACCACCAACTCGCGTATTACCGTTCGGTCGTTTGCTAACAGCAACGGGCAGATGTCTAAGGATGTTGGCGCATGGAGCAACCGCAAAACGGGAGCGCTTCTTGGGGTGGCCTTAACAACAGTCGATCGGTTTTGGGCGTATCTGAAATACACGGAAGATGGTGTTCGTGTTCGGTATGCTATGGAGGATAAACCTCTAGAGACCGGAAAAAACTACAGGCTTGAGAAGTTTATCTTATCTACTCCTAGTAAGGTCGATCAGCTCTTTAGCACCTATACCGGCATCATGGCGAAGCGCTATCACGTGAAGGTCAACAAACAGATCCCTACCGGTTGGTGTTCATGGTCTTGCTGCTACGGCAACTTATCGGCCGATGTCATCAAAGACGTGCATCAGCAACTGATGGCGAACTACGGTCAGGCAAAGCCGAATACTCTTCAGCTTGATGATGGCTGGCAGCGGGGAAACTCGTTTGGCGGATACTGGACTCCGAGATGGGAGGGGCTGCAGGATGCCTCTGCTAAAGTCCGTGAGAGCAACATCACTTTTGGACTATGGCTGGCTCCGTTTATCACCAGTAAGTCCTCTGGGTTCTATAACGACTATCCGCAGTATAAATACAACAAGATTAAAGAGAGCGCTGCTGAGTACTCATTATCCATCGGCCCTGAAGATTATTGCTATCCGATGGCCATCGATAAGCAGCAGACGCTGGACTACTTCCGATCTGTGTTTGAAAGAGCAACCAGCGAATACGGCGCACAGTATTTCAAACTGGATTTCCTGCTGATGGGGCTGCGCTCAGCATACAGCAACGAGCAATTAGTGATCTATCCTGATGACTACATTGTGGCGTTGTACCGCCGTGCCTTAAGGACTATTCGTGAGGCCGTTGGTAAGGATGCCTTCTTGTTGGCTTGCGGTGCGCCGATTCCCGAAAGCATCGGTGTATTCGATGGTATTCGCGTGACGGAAGATATCACCCAATATGGCACCGAAAGTAAGAACCAGTGGAACCTCATCAAGTGGTGCTCCAATAACATTGCACTGCGGTATTTCTACCATGGCAAGCTGTTTGTCAACGACCCTGATGGTTTAGTCGTCCGCGATTATGATATCGGCGATAGTGCGGTGATCCCATATAACGAAGCGCAGGTATGGGCGACATCTGTGGCCTTTAGCGGCGGGTCATCGTTGATTAATGAGTTCATTGACAAGATCGGTGACGACCGCAAGTGGCTGTATCGACATATCCTGCCGGTACTAGGCAAGGCCGGACGTCCGGTTGACTATTTCGAAGATGGACAGCCTTCCACACTGGTTGTGGATTTGGATGATGGATCGAAACTGGTCGCGGTGTATAACTGGAGCGACGAAGATACTTCAAAGTCCGTCGCACTGGATGAGCTTGATTTAAATGGCACATGCATCGTATATGATGGTTGGAAGTCGGCATTTGTCGGCACTACAGCAATGAGCCTTGATGTGGCTATGCCAAAGCGTTCCGCGAAGGTCTTCCGAGTTTGCCGATTGAATGGCATGCCTCAGTTGGTGGCCGCGAACACGAGCCTGTTCTCCGGTGCCGAAGTCTTCAAAAGCTCGTATAGTGCAGATACCCTGACGGTGTCCGCTAATAGCAAGCTTGGGGCTTGCGAAGGTCATGATGCGTATATATACCTTCCCAAAGGATATAAGATCGACGGTAGTAATGTAGTATGGTCGGATGCCGATGGCTGTGTCGTCAGCGTATCGGTGTTGCGGACAGGAAGAAAGACATACCATGTAACCAAATAGGAATTAGCTCGGATTATAGGGCGGGTGTCTGCCCCCGTAATCCGAAAAACTTCATAAATATAACGGTTCTGTAATTTGTATCTGTCAATGTGATAAGTTAACGAAACTGGTGGTTCATAGTGACAATAAGCAGTGAGTTGATTCTACAAAGACCATACATACGAAGAAACTAGTAAAACTTGACATATTGCATTATCTGTGCAATAATTACTATTTGCGTGCAGGCCGTAGGAGGGTACCCGAATTGATCAAGACTCACTACTCGGATAAGTCCAAAACCCCGTACAGACAAGAATTACCAAACCTCATATCTGTGCAACTATATTCCTACAAGTGGTTTCTGGAAGAGGGCCTTAAGGAACTCTTTCACGACTTTTCCCCTATATACGATTTTACAAACCAGCAGTTCGTCGAAATGCTCGACTACACTCTGGGTGAGCCGAAATACAGCCTTGAAGAGTGCCGCGACCGCGACATGACCTTTGAGGTGCCCATTCGCGCGAAGGTTCGTTATGGTCGCGTAGAGGGCGGTGTTCCGATGGAGATCACCGAATCAGAAGTCTACCTTGGCGATTTACCGCTGATGACTGATAAAGGTACATTTATCATCAACGGGCGCGAACGCGTCGTGGTAAGTCAGCTGATCCGTTCTTCCGGTGTCTACTTCGAAAACGTCTTTGATAAAATATTCCGAAAAGGTGCTCCGACAGGAGTATGGCTGGAGACATTCCTAGCGCACAAGAACATTTTCGGTGCTAAGGTGATACCGAATGAAGGTCCATGGATAGAGGTTGATACCGCCTCTGATGACGTGGTTAAGGTAAAGATCGGACAGGGAAAGCCGATATTTATCACCACTCTGCTTCGGGCTCTCAATAGTTTTGATGAAGCTCATCAACCATTGTACATGCCGTTGAAAGATGCGGTAAACCGCATGTATGAAGGTGCTGTCAGCACTGGCTTTGCTGATGTGGTTGATGAAACGACGGGTGAAATAACCCGCGAACCTATTGAAAATGAAAAGATAGAGGATTACTACAAAACAGCGCCGTTGCTCGACATGGCCGATGTGGTGAACAGCTCCAACGGTATGGTCTTATCTGTAGGTGACCGTATCACGGCAGAGTTCCTAGATGGCTTGAGTGAAGACGTTCTGCAAAAAGAAGTCGCTATCTCTAGTGCAGCAGATACAAATGAAGACATTTTACGGCTCTTTGGTGAGCCTGTAGAGCTGTCAAACCCCACTCGCGAAGATCTCTTCCGCAAGGATTTTGAGAACGAAGCTGGATGGGGCATGTGGACTCTGGAACCCGTGCAGATTGGCGCCAGCAAGATTGATGCCTGGAGCTATATTAGTGAACCATTAGCGAAGTCTATCGCCGACTACGGTGTGGCTAACATCAGGTTGATGAAGGTTCCTGCACTGGTCACGGCGACACTCGTAGACGAAATTCAGGCTTTTGAAGAAGATAAGGCGAAGAACAGCCGCAAACGCGACGCTGGCACTGCCGCGATGAATAGCCGATGGGCACTCATGCACATCTACAGCAAGATGCGTCCTGGCGACCCTGCCACGGACGAGTCTGCTAAGAGCCTAATCCATAGCCAGTTCTATGATAACCGACGATACGACCTCGCTCGTGTTGGCCGATACAAACTAAACCGAAAACTAAACATCCATATGGGGCTGGATATTCGCACCATTACGAAGGAAGACTTCGTTGCGATTATCAAGTATTTGGTTGAGTTGTGCAACACCCAGGGTGAAGTTGATGAAATCGACCACCTGAAGAACAAGCGCGTCCGCGCAGTTGGTGAGCTTCTGCAGAGCCAGCTTCGCAACGGCTTCCTCCGCATGGAGAAGGTCGCCAAGGAGCGCATGACCGCACAGGATGCTGAAGTCATCCCACAGGTCATTCTGGCCATCAAGCCGGTGTCTGCAGCCATTAAGAGCTTCTTTGGCAGCAGCCAATTGTCGCAGTTCATGGACCAGACGAACCCGTTGAGCGAGCTTACGCACAAACGGCGTCTCTCTGCGTTAGGACCTGGTGGACTTACACGACAGAGTGCAACGCTTGAAGTGCGTGACGTTCATGACAGCCACTATGGCCGTATATGTCCTATCGAAACGCCTGAAGGCCCGAACATTGGTCTTATCTCGCAGTTGGCTACATACGCCCGTGTGAACGAGTTTGGATTTATCGAAACTCCATACCGCGTCGTAGAAGACGGCAAGGTGCAGGATGAAGTTATCTATCTTTCTGCAGAACTTGATGAGAACCGCAGGATCGCTCCTGGTGATACTCGGGTAGACAGCAAGGGCCACTTGAAAGACGATATGGTTCAGGTTCGCCACCTAAACAACCCGGAGACTATTTATCCGGTTGTGAAGAAGAATCTAGTGGACTTGATGGATGTGGCACCTGTTCAGTTGGTGTCCATTGCATCCGCATTAATCCCGTTCCTTGAGAACGACGACGCAACCCGTGCACTGATGGGCTCGAACATGCAGAAGCAGGCGGTTCCGTTGCTTCGCAGCGAGGCTCCGCTTGTGAAGACCGGCTTTGAAGGCCGTGCTGCACGAGATTCGGGCGTTATGATCATTGCACGCAACAGCGGTGTGGTTCGTTCGGTAACTTCGGACATGATTTGCATCATGAACACTAATGGTGCTATCGACCGTTATGCCGTCATCAACAACATGCAGAGTAACCAGAGCACCTGCGTATCGCAGCGCCCTGTGGTATTCCCTGGTCAGCGCGTAAGAGCTGGTCAGCTGTTGGCTGATGGCCCGTGTACTGATAACGGTGAGTTGGCATTAGGTAAGAACCTATTAGTTGCCTTCGTTCCTTGGAACGGATACAACTATGAAGACGCCATCTTGGTTTCTCAGCGTATGGTTCGTGATGACGTGTATAGCTCCATCCATATGGAACGATACGAAGTGGAAGCACGAGATACCAAACTGGGACCAGAAGAGATCACCAGAGATATTCCTAACGTAAGTGAAGATGCGCTTAAGGATCTTGACCAAAACGGAATTATCTGCATCGGTGCTCAGGTGCGTCCAGAGGACCTGCTGGTTGGTAAGGTTCAGCCTAAGGGCCAGAGCGAGCTAACTGCAGAAGAGCGGTTGATCATTGCTATCTTCGGTAAGAAAGCTGAAGAGACACGCGATGTATCACTGAAGCTTCCGCATGGTGAGAAGGGTAAGGTTGTCGATGTTAAGGTGTTCAGCCGATACAACTATCGATGTAAGTCTTGCCATGAAATCACCCAGCTTAGCAAAAAGCCTGAAGATACAGTTCTGTGCCAGAAGTGCGGCGGCGACGTAGAGAAGCAGCCATCAGATGAACTTCCAGCAGGCGTGAATATGCTCGTCCGAGTTTACATCGCTCAGAAGCGTAAAGTGATGGAAGGCGACAAGATGGCCGGACGTCATGGCAACAAGGGTGTCATCTCGAAGATTCTACCCGATGAGGATATGCCGTTCCTTCCCGATGGTACGCCAGTCGACATCGTGTTGAACCCGTTAGGCGTGCCTTCTCGTATGAATATTGGTCAGATCATGGAAACCCACCAAGGGTGGCCAGGCCACTTCTTCGAGACCAGCTATGCTAACCCAGCATTCCAAGGCGCTAACGAGAAGGAAATTCTTAAGGAACTAGGCCGTATGGCGTGTTCGATGCGCGAAACGGTGCTTAGGAATTACCTTGGTCAGGAGCTTGGCATTATTCTTCCTGAGATTCAGCATGAAGAGGGTGTCTCTGAGGCCGATGCTCTGCGTGATGCAACCATCAACGCACTGAAGGGCACCTCACCAGAGCATCTGATGAAGATTGCTGAAATGGTGGATGCTGCTCCCGAGTTGAGCCCATTGCTGATGAACGAAACAGGCGTTACGCCATCTGTGAACAGCGTTCAGTTGGACTCTGACAAGACAGCTGCTGCTGATTACAACGCGGAAGCGCTTGATGATCTGTGGCGAAAGATAGAAAAGAACACGTGGCGACGCTGCGGTGTTGACGAAAAGACCGGTAAGTGCATCGTTCGCGATGGACAGACAGGTGTGGAGTTCGACAACCCGTTGACCGTAGGCTACATCTATATGCTTAAGCTGCATCACCTGGTTGATGACAAAATCCATGCCCGTTCTACTGGCCCTTACAGCTTAGTTACTCAGCAGCCGTTGGGTGGTAAGGCACAGTTTGGTGGCCAGCGGTTTGGTGAGATGGAAGTATGGGCACTTGAAGCATACGGTGCAGCGAATACACTACAAGAGATGCTGACCCTCAAGTCGGATGACGTTGTGGGCCGCGTTAAGGTGTATGAGGCAATCGTGAAGGGTGAGCCGATGAATGAACCTGGTATTCCAGAGTCATTCAAAATCCTTGTGAAAGAGCTGCAGTCTTTGGGCTTGAAGGTGAGTGTATTCGACCATCAAGACAAGGAGCTTAGTTTACAGGATGAAGAGGACGCTGACAGCATGACACGACGTCCGCTTACCGCTAACGACCTCAGAGGAGGCTTGGCTCAGTGAAAAACGACTCCGCGCAATTCGATAGAATCCGAATAAGTATCGCTTCGCCTGACGACATCCGAGGATGGTCGCGTGGTGAGGTGAAGAAACCGGAGACCATCAACTACCGTACCTTCAAACCGGAGCGCGACGGTCTTTTCTGCGAAAAGATCTTCGGACCGATTAAGGACTGGGAGTGTCACTGCGGTCGATACAAGAAAATGAAATACAAGGGGCAGGTGTGCGAACGCTGCGGCGTTGAAGTTACACGTGCTCGCGTAAGGCGCAGCCGAATGGGTCACATTGAACTTGTGACCCCGGTATCTCATATTTGGTACCTTAAGGCCATGCCGTCGCCGCTTAGCCTTTTGCTTGATATATCTGCTCGAACCCTTGAGAAAGTGGTCTACTTCACCAGTTATATGGTGACCAAGGTTGACCGCCGGCGTATTAACCAAGAGCTGCCAGCTCTGCGTGATGCGTTGGATTTGGTTCTTGATGATGTGTTGGAAAACCTCGGCAAGGATATTGCTGAGCGCACCAAGCAGATCAACCAAGAGATTGAAGAGGGATTGGCTCGCGCTGAAGAACCGCTGACCGAAACGGAAGTTAAGCAGAAGCGAACCTACCTCGAAAACTGGATTCAACAACAGCGTGCTGATGCTGATGATCGGTGCAACAAACTGCGCATGGCCTTTGGCCCCTCTGCGTATGAAGGTACCGAACCATTAGGCGCATGTCTTGAGAAGCTCGAGAAGAAACAGCTTATAAATGATGACGAATGGCGAGAAATTGAGCGCTTGCTGACCTACCTTTCTCACAAGGTAGAGATGAACGTTAATGAACTCGTCAGCGCCAGCATGGGTGGTGCTGCTGTTAAGGAACTACTCGACGAGATCAACCTGTTTGAGCTTCGCGAAGACCTGACCAAAGAGGCTGAACACAGCCAAGGTCAAGCTCGCGTTAAGGTCATCAAACGGCTAGAGATCGTTGATGCGTTCATCAACAGTAAGATCCAGCCATCGTGGATGGTTCTAGAGTGTGTGCCTGTTCTGCCGCCTGAGCTTCGCCCTATGGTTCAGCTTGATGGCGGACGGTTTGCCACCTCTGACCTGAACGATCTATATCGAAGGATTATCAACAGAAACAACCGACTGCGCAAAATCATCGAGATTCGCGCCCCCGAGAGCATTATCAATCATGAGAAGCGCCTGCTGCAGGAAGCAGTTGACGCCCTCATTGATAATGGTCGCCGCAGCAAGCCAGTCGTGGGAACTAACGGACGCGCACTAAAGAGCCTCAGCGACATGCTGAAGGGTAAAGAAGGACGCTTCCGAAAGAACTTGCTTGGTAAGCGTGTTG
>CAZFLA010000070.1:5311-7325 GCA_964519405.1 uncultured bacterium | reverse complement strand
TATCGTTGTTGGACCACACCTTAAGATCTATCAGTGCGGTCTGCCAAAAGAAATGGCACTGGAGCTGTTCAAGCCATTCGTTATGAAGAAGCTTGTTGAGCTTCACGAAGAGCTTGGTATGGAGCCGGTGCTGGCACCGAATGGCCGTCCTGAGCGCTTTGGTGCTCAGAACATCAAAGCTGCCAAGAAGATGATTGAGCGCATGAACGAGCAGGTATGGGACGCCCTGGATGAAGTTATTAGAGAGCATCCAGTGCTTCTGAACCGCGCTCCGACGCTACACCGACTTGGTATTCAGGCTTTCGAGCCAGTTCTGGTTGACGGTAAAGCCATTCAGATCCACCCGTTGGTGTGTTCCGCATTTAACGCGGACTTCGACGGTGACCAGATGGCTGTTCACGTGCCTTTGAGCCCTATGGCTCAAGCAGAGGCTCGTGTACTGATGCTGAGTTCACAGAACTTGTTCTCGCCAGCTAATGGTAATGCTATCGTTGCTCCTTCACAGGACATCGTTCTGGGCAGTTACTACTTAACCATGAGTAACCCAGAATACCATGGCCATGCTGATGATGAAGTTGCAATCGGTCAGTCATCGATTAAGATCGGCGGCAAAGAGACAGCTCTGCCATATAAGGACATTTCGGAAGCGATGTCTGCATATGAGCAGAACCAGGTGAAAATTCACCAGAAGATACTCATCCGGCTTGATCGCGGCAATGGACCAGAAGTGGTTGAAGCAACCATAGGACGCTTGATGTTCCATATGATTCTTCCAGAAAGCATTGCTTTCAGTGATGAATATATGAACCAGACGTTCGACAAAAAGAAACTGGCCCAGTTGATCCTTACCTGTCATGCCGACATGGGGCATCAGCGAACTGTGACCTTCTTGGATGATTTGAAGGATCTAGGGTTTAAATCCGCTAAGCGGTCTGGTATCACAATTGCTATGACCGACATGGACAGCCCACCCGAAAGAGAACAGATCATCGATGACGTTCGAAAGAAGGTTCAGGGACTAGACCGACGGTATAAGCGACTGCAGCTATCGTACCAGCAGCGTAAGAGCCAGGCCGTTAAGGCATGGCAGGACGCAGGTGAAGAGATTGCTAAGGCCATCGTTGACAACACCAAAGCGAGCAACCCGCTGTTTGTTATTACAGACTCCGGAGCTCGAGGTTCGTCAAAGCAGTTATCCCAGTTGGCTGGTATGCGTGGATTGTTCGCAGACGCTAGAGGCAACCTACTTGAGGACCTGCCTATTACTTCGAACTTCCATGAAGGTTTGACGGTTCTAGAATACTTCGTGTCTACGCACGGTGCCCGTAAGGGTATGTCGGACACGGCACTTCGAACGGCTGACGCAGGTTACTTAACCCGCCGTTTGGTTGATGCTGCGCAGGATGTTATTGTGCGTGCATTTGACTGCGGCACAACGCAGGGTATCCGCGTACGCCGTGCTGATGCCAGCAACAACATCGTGGAAGACATCAATGAGCGTATCTATGGCCGAACCGCACTGGAAGAGACTATTGACTACATCACTGGTGAAGTGCTGACAACACCTGGTGAGTTGATACTTGGGCCAGAAGCGAAGCGTATAGACACGTTAGTGTCGCAGTTTGAAACTCTGAGTAAATCAGCACCAGCAGAATTTGCTGGTGCAGTGGACCACTTCCGCGAGATGTATCAGAAGGGCGTTTTGGTGCGAAGTCCGCTCACCTGTTCGCATAGCAGAGGAATCTGCAGTAAGTGCTATGGTGAAGACCTTGCGACCAGGCGGTTCGTAGAGATTGGAACTGCAGTAGGTATTATCGCTGCTGAGTCAATTGGTGAACCGGGAACCCAGCTTACGATGCGCACCTTCCATACTGGTGGAGGTGCCGGTAACCGAGCTTCTGGTGCAAAAGGATTCGGCACAGGCCGAATGGCTATACTGGAGGAGCTTCGGGGGGATTTCAAGAACGTGAAGGCTGAGAGACTGAATTCTGGCGACGAAGATACATCCAATCAG
>CAZFLA010000070.1:0-5301 GCA_964519405.1 uncultured bacterium | reverse complement strand
ACTAACCTTGCTGGAAGAGCTGCGATTGGACTTCAGCCAACAGAAGGAGCACAAAGCTCAATCTGGAGACGATGATGGCGCGCCGATGCAAGTTAATGCGAAAGAGATCCGCGATTTGATGGATACTTACATCAGTCCCGCTGGTTCACTCCCTCGCGTTATCGACCTCTTCATGGCGACCGAAGCCTTGAAGGGACGCGCTATCATGTCCGATGTAGCTGGTGAGGTTATAGCGGTTGAGACTCGCGACTTGATGCGTGAAGTAGTGATCGCTAGTCCCGAACCTGTCACCGAAAGCGGCGATAGGATCATCGACAAATACGCTGCACGTGATATTGAAGCAGGAGCTGCTGAATTTGAAGCCGCTGGTGCCTCAAACAAGAAACAAGGTGTGATTGTTGAGCAGGGTAAGAAAATTACTGCGAGTGCTTATGATCTTATCAAGAAGGTCGGCATAACCGAAGTCAAGGTAATCAAGACTTACCGGGTGCCTGGACGTGGTGAGCTTAAGGCAAATGCAGCCATCACCGACAAAGAGACGGGTGAAGTCACGAAGAAGGCCAGCTACGTTGAGCCAGGAGACGCCTTAACTGAAGGACTTCTGCAGCCGCGTGAACTGCTCCGGTTAAAGGGAGTAGCCGCTGTTCAGGAGTATCTGGTTCAGGAGATCCAGAAGGTTTATAAGCAGCAGGGTGTAGACATCCATGACAAACATATGGAAGTCATCGTCCGCCAGATGCTTAAGAAACGCCGAGTTCTGGATCCTGGTGATACTCGCTTCTTGCCAGGACGCGTGATTGACAAGTTCTTGTTTGATCTTGAAAACACCCGCGTTCGCGACCTGGGTGGTAAAGAGGCCACAGCGGAATGGGTGCTTCAGAGTATTACTGAAAGCGCTTTGACCACTGAGAGCTTCCTGTCTGCAGCATCGTTCGAGCGAACCACGCACGTGCTTACTGAAGCTGCAGTGCGCGGCAAGCGCGACGATTTGGTTGGTCTGAAGGAGAATGTCATCATCGGACGCCTCATTCCAAGCGGAACCGGATATCAAGCTTATCGCAAGCTGGATGTTCAGCCGCTTCTTGAGGGCGAGCAGATGACACCTGAGATGTATGACCCAATCTTGGCTGCCGATATAGAAGCTGCTCTTACCGCAGAAGATATCGCTCTTCTTGGTGCGGCTGATGTTACCTATGCCGGTATTGATGAAACAACACTGGAAGGTGAGGAGCATCTCGACCTCATCGATGGCGAAACCACCGATGAAGAGGGAGCTGCCGACGAGTTCGATCAGGAACACGCCAAAGAGGAAGAAGAAGAACCTGGTACAGACAATACTTTCGACGAATAGTCGTAAGTAGTCTGCTCCGTAGTCATGGCTCCGGCTTGTCATTTGGACAAGCCGGAGTTTTTTTTGCGGATGTGGGGGTAGACCTCCGTGTCTGCCCAGAATCCTCTGCAAACATATGGACTCCCACAGGGGGATTACACCCACACGCCAGGATTGGTTTTGGTGGTGGGGTTCCGCACGCAAAATCCCTACCGCTTATTGGTGGACACGGTTTGTCTTCCCGATGCCACGACCATCATTGCTGTATAACTCTGTTGGGGTATGGCGTGCCCACGCCCAATCATCCTATGGGGGTAGACCCCAGTGTCTGCCTTTATGGGGTTAATTCCGTCCTGATACATGTGCATTTTTGCAGCAAATATGTGAACTGGCATACTTGTAAAGAAATAGTGTATACTACTCCTTGGCGTCTCTGTGCGTATTAGCGCAGTCGCCCCAATCGGGCAAAGATTTAGCCGATCGGTAGCTCCTCCGCTGCCAGGGGATGACACCTATTATGGTGTATCCCGGGAGAGAAGTTCACTCTCCCATGGCTCATGAAAGTGAGCCTTACGGCAAGAGGGCACATCCGAGGACAGTATAAGCGTAAAGCGGCTGCCTCGAATGATCATACTAGTCAATCATATGCGGTCTCAAACTGCTGATAGACTCAAGATCTGTGTGCCCCCGTGCCTTTCGGCAAGGGGGTTTTGGTTTTTTACTAAGGAGTATCAGAGTATGCCGACAGTCAACCAGTTAGTCCGAAAGGGCCGCGTAGCTATTCATAAGAAGAGCAAAAGCCCTGCACTTAGGTCCTGCCCGCAGAAGCGTGGTGTGTGCCTGGTAGTGCGTACGGTAACCCCGAGAAAGCCGAATTCGGCTCTGCGCAAGGTGGCTCGTGTTCGCTTGACCAATGGTGTAGAGGTTACGGCTTACATTCCAGGGATCGGACACAACCTACAAGAGCACTCTGTGGTTTTAATACGCGGTGGACGTGTTAAAGACCTTCCTGGTGTACGCTATCACATCGTGCGTGGCACGTTGGATACCGGCGGCACCAACAACCGCAAACAAAGCCGCAGTAAATACGGCACTAAGCGCCCGAAATAAGCTGGAGGATTTGATAAACAATGCCTAGAAAAGGTCCGGCCGAGCGCCGACAGATTCTTCCCGACCCAATTTACAACGACTTGCTCGTTCAGCGATTTATCAACAGGCTGATGCTTGGCGGTAAAAAAGCTGTTGCCGAGAAAATATTCTACGGTGCAATGTCAGTTGTTGAGTCGAAGAGCGAGCGAGCTGCATTGGAGATGTTCCAAACAGCACTTAAGAATGTGATGCCGCTGGTAGAGGTTAAACCTCGCCGTGTAGGTGGTGCAACATACCAGGTGCCAGTAGAAGTCCGTCCCGAGCGCAAAACAGCTTTAGGTATTCGATGGATGATTTCCGCCGCACGTAAGCGTGGTGGTCGAACAATGGCCGATAAACTGGCAGCAGAAATATTGGATGCAGCCAACAGTACCGGCGCTGCAGTGAAAAAGCGAGAGGACACTCATCGCATGGCAGAAGCTAATAAGGCTTTCGCCCACTACAAAGTCTAATTAGTAAGATGGCGGTCTCTTGGTAGTGTATACCAAAGGCTGCAGGAGGATATCAGCAGTTCATGGCACGGGAGTATTCCCTAGATAAAACAAGAAATATCGGCATCGCAGCCCATATCGATGCAGGTAAGACGACCACTACAGAGCGCATGTTGTTCTATACTGGCCGTATCCACCGCATCGGCGAGGTGCACGAAGGTGCAGCTACGATGGACTGGATGGAGCAGGAGCAAGAGCGAGGTATTACCATTACCTCTGCGGCTACAACCTGCTTCTGGAACGGTTGCCGAATCAACATCATTGATACGCCCGGACACGTGGATTTCACGGTTGAGGTTGAGCGCAGTATGCGCGTTCTCGACGGTGTAGTGGCCACTTTCTGCGCTGTCGGTGGTGTTCAACCACAGTCGGAAACAGTGTGGCGACAGGCTACTAAATATAACGTTCCGCGTATCGTATATGTTAATAAAATGGACCGTCTTGGTGCTGACTTCTTTGAAGTCGTAAAGCGAATTCGCCAGCGCCTAGGTTCAAATGCTGTACCTATTCAGTATCCAATCGGCGCAGAGGGAGAGTTCAAAGGAATTGTTGACCTCATCACTCTAAAAGCACACGTCTACCATGATGACCTTGGTCAGGACTATGATGTGGTTGATGTTCCAGCTGATATCGCTGAAGAAGTGGCTGAATGGCGCGACAAGCTCGTAGAGTCCGCAGTAGAGTGCAACGACGAGTTAATGATGAAGTATCTTGATGGTGAAACCATCTCTGAAGATGAAGTCAAACAAGGCTTGCGCGAGGGCACAATCGCTAACAAGATAGTGCCAGTTACATGCGGATCGTCGTTCAAGAACAAGGGTGTACAAGCTCTGCTAGACGCCATTGTTGATTATCTCCCCAGCCCAATTGACAAAGGGTCTGTAACAGGCATTAATCCCAAAACCGATGAAGAAGAAACTCGAAATCCTAGTGATGAAGATCCATTCACCGCATTAGCCTTTAAGATTATGTCTGACCCATTCGTTGGACGACTAACATTCTTCCGCGTATACAGCGGCACCTTGAATAAGGGCTCATATATTCTTAATGCCACACGTGGCAAAAAAGAGCGTGTTGGCCGTATTCTGCGAATGCACGCTAACCACCGTGAAGATGTTGATGTTGTATATGCAGGTGAGATTGCGGCTGCAGTTGGACTACAAGATACAGTAACCGGAGATACCCTTACAGAAGAGAAGTCTCCGCTCTGCCTGGAGAATATCACATTCCCAGAGCCTGTTATCTCTGTAGCAATTGAGCCGAAGACCAAAGCAGACCAGGATAAGCTGGGCATAGCATTAGCACGTCTAGCACAAGAAGACCCAACGTTCAAAGTGAACACTGACCACGAAACTGGGCAGACAATCATCCGAGGTATGGGTGAGCTTCACCTTGAAATCATCGTTGACAGACTTCTGCGTGAGTTCCGTGTGGAGGCCTCTAGCGGACGACCACAGGTTGCTTACCGTGAAGCAATCCGCAAACCTGCTCGCGGCGATGTAAAATACGCCAAACAGAGTGGTGGACGCGGTCAATACGGTCACGCTGTTCTTGAAATTGAGCCACTGGAAGCAGGCGGCGGTTTCGAGTTCGTTAACGAGATCGTAGGTGGTGTTGTTCCTAGGGAATACATACCAGCCATTGAGCAGGGAGTAAAAGAAGCAGTACAATCGGGTGTTGTAGGTGGATACCCAGTTGTTGATGTAAAAGTGCGTCTTGTTCATGGCAGCTACCATGAAGTTGACTCCAACGAAATGGCATTCAAAATTGCCGGCTCTATGTCCATGCGTAAAGCCATGGAGAAGGCAAGCCCGACTGTAATGGAACCAATCATGAAAGTGGAAGTCGTAACCCCTGAGGAATTCATGGGTGAAGTGATTGGCGACCTGAACAGCCGACGTGGGCGGATTGAAGGCCTTGAGCCTGGTCCTGGCGGCACACAGTCTATTCGTGCCCATGTACCACTTGGCGAAATGTTTGGTTACGCTACGACGGTTCGGTCGCTTTCACAGGGCCGTGCGTCATACAGCATGGAGCCTTCGCATTATGAGGAAATTCCAGCCTCAATGCTCTCCGAGCTGACATCGAAGGCGAAAGGGTAGGCGGACTGATCCGCCCCCTAATACTCTTAAGAGAGGATATATATAATGGCTAAGCAGAAATTCGAGCGCAATAAGCCGCACATGAATATCGGCACCATCGGCCACGTAGACCATGGCAAGACAAGCCTTACCGCGGCCATCACAAAGTGTCTGGCAACCAAGGGTTGGGCTAACTACCAGGCCTATGACGCCATCGACTGCGCTCCAGAAGAGCGAGAGCGCGGCGTTA
>CAZFLA010000069.1:12492-17075 GCA_964519405.1 uncultured bacterium | reverse complement strand
GTATGAACGACCTGTTCTTTGCATACGTCCAACAATGTGCATGGAACCAGTGTATAAGAAAGCAGCGCATGTGGTGCTCCCGGACCAAGTATACGATCCCATAAGAACAGCACTGTATCGATAATTATCAATGCAATAGTAACATAAGGTATACGTTTGGTAGGATTGTCGTCTCCTATAGGAATCATGCGATAATAAAGCTCTCCTTATTGCATCGTGCTACAATCCAAGTATACTGCATGGTAAGACACATCTATATATATCATCCGATCATAGGAGTATAACCGATGAGGATACCTTTAGTCTGTATCGCTTTAGTCGTGTCTGCCGTAACTGTACAGGCACGTCCACTTTCATTGACTTCGGCTGTCGAAACCGCCATGGCGAACCGGCCATCGTTAATCAAGGCGAAGTTATCTGTACAATCGGCAAAAGATCGTATGACTCAAGCCTATGCCACTTATTTGCCGGAAGTCACCGCTACAGGAGATTATACCTATCAGCGCACACGCGCCGACATCAACGGAGGCGGCTCCAACGTCGGTGTTACCGATCAGACTGATGCCAGTGTACAGGCTTCGATTAAGTTATTCGATCTTGGTCAACGAAACTGGAGCGTAGCAAGCAGCCGTCGAGGGTATGAATCCGCCCTAGAGGCTTACCGCGATGAAAAGCAACAGACAATCCTCACGGTATCACAAGCCTATATGGATGCCTACCTAGCGAAGCGCATATATGAGGTTCGTGCCCAGCAGCTGGAACGCACAAACAAAGAGGCCGAGATGATACGCGCTCAGGTGGCAGAAGGCGCCAGCGCCAAAAAGAACCTGCTGCAAGCAGAAGCTAGTGCTGCAAACGCCCAGGTAGACTTGCTGAAAGCAGATACCAATGCGCAAACGGCGTTAACCAACCTAGCTGTGGCGATGGGCCTCAACGCCAAAGAGGATTGGGAGCTTAACTTGCCGGCCATCACTCCAAACCTTCAGTCGAACACCCCGGATGCGGTGCTTGAGCTTAAGGGCAGCACACCCGATGAGCAGGCAAAAGTCGCTATGACAAACCGACCTGACATGCGAATGAGCCGTTTATCGACCGAGATCAGCCGATTGAGCTACAAAACCACCTCTGCAAACGCTGGCGTTACGGTTCAGGGCAACGCATCGGCAGGATACAAGTTTTCACCAAATGATACCGACACCAGCACGGTAATGGTCTCAGCCAGCATCCCGTTATATGATGGCGGATCCTCAAAAGCGCAGAAGAGCGCAGCGAAATCCGACTACGACAGCGCCAAACAGTCGGAACACAACCTTGAGCTGCAGGTTCTAGCAGAGCTGGAAAACCTGCGCCTGGAACAGAAGAACGCAGCCCTGCGGTTGACCGCAGCACAATCTGCGCTGGATGTCAGCAAAAGCAACTACGACAGCGCTCAAGAAAGCCTGAGCGAAGGTGTGGGCACCATCGTGGAAGTGCTGACCGCTCGCGCAGCTTACACCGATGCACAGGTAAGCCTAGCTCAAGCCCAAAGCGACAAGACCATGAGCTTCATCAAATGGCTTACCGCTTTAGGTGAAGATGACGTGGTAACCAGCAACAAGTAGACAGCAGTCTTCTGACTGCCAAACTAAAAGTGGCCCCCTGCAGTTAACTAAACTGCGGGGGGCCGTCTTTTATGCGTTAACCGTCTTGCTGTCGGTTATTTGCGGATGAACTCCATACTCACCGTAGCCGGTTCTAGTTGCTTCAGCGGCAGGCTGTCTTCATTCCATGACAATCTGTAGCGCTGCACAGCGCCTGGACTGGTTAGTGTGATGGTGTGCAATCCCTTCTTCAGCTTGCTGATATCAACTGTCAACGCCTGTTGTGTGACACCAGATGCAACAACCTTACCGTCTATAGCCACCGTAACGCCTTGGGCTAACGGCTTGCCTATCGTGCGCCACTCAATTTGCATGTTGCTGCCGCTGACTTCATGCCGGCGGTCTGGCTTACCGATCACCAATATCGAGGTCTCGGGTGTTTTCTGGCGCAGCAGATCAACACACGCCTTATTGAGGTTCAAGTAGAAGAAGCCCCAACCGCCTTTTCCTCGATATGCTGGTGTTGTCAGTGATACAGGCTCTAGATCATCGCTAAGGTCTACGCTGTAGCTGTCTACATAGCGATCATGATTTTCACCGTAGCCGCTGCCTTCTGGCTGCCCAGCAAACTCCTGGAACTGATGGATGAAAATGTGCTGCGGTTTGTCTTGCATCACAGTTTGCCAGTCCTCCACAAGGGTGGCGCCGCCGCGTCTGCCATGGCTTTGCGGATCTAGCCACCCGCCGCTGTTAAAACAGCCGATGGAAGCGGTGATGGCTTCGGGTTTACCGTCTGGCCCAGGAACGCTGGTAGCATCATTATCCATCCAGCTCCAGAAGCCCTTGTTACGCTGGTCGACATTAGTCTCCATGTTCACGCTTCCAAAGCGGATAGTCCATCTTTGGTCAAGCTTGTCGCGATCCGCATAAAACTTGCCTGGCAGGTCAAGCAAAATCACCACCGGCTTACCGTCGAGTTTGTAGTAGAGATCGCTCCATCGTGGGTTGTTCAGGAAGAGTTGATACAACGCATTTAACTGCTGATTAACGACCTTAATGCCGTTCTCGGTCCAGTTTACTCCCGAAAGAATCATAAACTTAGGCACGTCTACGCCCTCGTCTTTCATCTTCGCCAGAGTCTCCATCATCAGTTGGTTAAGGAACAGCAGCTCATTCGTGCCGCCGGTGCGGTCATCCCAGTCTTTGACGTCCCAAATGTTGTTGCTCATATCACACTGAATGATGTCGGTACCCGCTTCCATCATCCAGATAATATGCTGTCTCATCACATTTTCGTCGCTGGTGCGATAGAACCCCACCAGAGGAACAGCCTGAGCAGTGCTCCAGTTGTAGATGGTTGGGCTATACCAGTTCTCCCATTGCATGATGATTTTGCTGTTCGCATCTTTAGGAGGGGTAGGGATGTCTCTGCGCAGAACATCAACGATTATTGAGTTGGATACCGGCTGTTTTGCGCCTATTACCGCACCGGTATACATCTGCTTTTTGTCAGCCATACCCGGCCAGTCGTCTAGGGTCCAAGCACCTTCGCCGCTGCCTAGGTCTTTGGTCTCCATGGCCGCTTTGTTGGCATCTTGAACTTGCCAGTCCTTGTTCGATGCAATCAATATCTTTGAGGTAGAAGTTGAAACCTCCATCCGCAACAGCAGACCAGCCGGACCAGCGCCGTTTTTCGCGTTGACAACGATGTTGTTTTTGCCTTCTACAAGCACATTTATGGGCACACGCATCTGACAGCTGCCGTGCCATCCGCTTTTTTCACCGATTTTTTTGCCGTTAATCATCACTTCCGCTGAATCATCAGCGGCAACCCAAAGCTGAGCCGTAGTGGGTTTGCCTTTAATGGCAAAGCTATGAAGCAGCGTAACATGCTGTTCGTCCTTCGTGTCGGATGCCCAGATCCAGTGCGAAGGGTTATCTTCTAAATTCATGGCGCTGGCAGTTACGATCTGTTTACCCACACGCGGTAATGGAACCTGGAAAACCGCATTACCGCTTTTGTCGGCATACTCATGAGCACCCCATCGCTGACCGTTGACATACGGCATTACCATCCATCCTGCTGCCGGTTTTCCATCCGCTAAGGTGCATTTTGCTTTGAGTTCTATCGATTGCCCCATACCGATACTTTTTTGGTTAACCGATATTTTGATCGACGGAACTTGAGCTTGGGCCATGGCCGAGACAGCTATTGATGCCGCCATAAGTGACCACACTCCTTTTTTAAGCATTGACGAGTTTCTCCTTGATACGCATATTACTTTTTGATGAAATCCATGGTAACTGATGCTGGCTCTAGCTTCGCTAGTGGTTGGGAATCATCCGTCCACAGCAGGTGATAGCGTTGAGCCGTGCCCGGTGCGATGAGCGTGAGTTTGTGCGCGCCCTTTGGCAGCCCACTGATGTCAAGGCTGCCGTTTTGCTCCACCACACCCTTTTTAACGACTTTGCCATCGAGTGATACATCCACTCCATGCTTGGGTGTTACACCCGAATATCTCCATTGGAACTCCATATTTCGGCCCGAAACCTCATGATTCCTGTCTGGTTTGGCGATGACTATCACGGTTGTGTCAGCTGTCTTTCGGGCTAGTTGATCTGTGAGTGCTTTTGTGAGGTTGAGATAGAAATACCCCCAGCCTCCATTGCCTCGGTACGCCGGCGCAGTGAGTGAGGTCGGCTCAATATCATCGCTGAGATCCACGCTGTAGGTATCGCCGAACTCATCGCGGTTGGCACCGCGGCCCTCACTTTCGAGCTGACCCGCGAACTCCTGGAACTGATGCAAAAACACATGCTGGGGTTTATCTCGCAGCACTGTATTCCAGTCCTCAACAAGCGTGGCACCTCCACGCCGTCCGCGCGTTTGAGGGTCTTTCCATCCGATACCTGTGAAACATCCTACCGATGCGGTGATCGCTTCGGGTCTTCCTTCGGCATCGTACACGGTCGTCGCAGAAGCATCCATCCAGCTCCAGAAGC
>CAZFLA010000069.1:0-12482 GCA_964519405.1 uncultured bacterium | reverse complement strand
TGTTTCCAGCGCCACACTGGCGAATTTCACGCTCCAGCGGTTATCAAGCTGATCCTGCATCGGGTAGAACCTGCCTGGAAGGTCCAGCAACAACACCAAGGGTTTGCCGTTGTAGCGGTAATAGAGGTCACCCCACCTCGTGTTGTCAACATACATTTTGTATAGTGCATTCAGCTGTTGGTTGACCACCTGCAGTCCATTCGGCACCCAGCTCACGCCTGACAATATCATGAACTTCGGCACCTTATATCCTTCATCGCGCATTTTGGCTAGTGTTTCCATCATGAGTTGGTTGATGAAGAATAACTCGCGAACCATCGGGCTGACATTGTTAAAGTCATCTGTAAACCAGATATTATTGCTCATATCACACTGAATGACATCAACACCCGCTTCTATCATCCAGATGATCTGCTGCCGCATCACATTTTCATCCGATGAGCGATAAAACCCCATCAGCGGTACCGCCTGAGCGGTGTTCCAGTAGATGATGGTCGGGCTAAACCACTCCTCCCACTGCATCACCACAAGACTTTTTTTGGATTTAGGTGGGATTTGGAGTTGACGGTTGTTTACTTGTATATTTATGGCGTTAGATACCGGTTGATCGGCATCGATGACGGAACCAGTGTATAACTGATCAAGATGCTTATCTAAAGGCCACTGATCCAAGTTCGATTGAACAATCAGCGGAGCCCCTTTTTCCTCAAGCTTTACGTTCGATTGACCTGCTTGGGCAGCCGTCCATTGGTCGTCGGAGCCTACCACCACCTTACCCGTTTTAGTGTCCGCTTCCAGACGAAATAGGAACCTAGCAGGTCCGCTGGCGTTCACGGCTGTGACCTCTATATGGTTCTTGCCTTGCTTCAGTACACCGTCTGGAATCTGTTTCATCTTGGGGCCAAGGGTTCCACCCCAGTCACCAATCAACACACCGTTGATCTTCAGCGAGGCGGTGTCATCAACCGCTATCCACACGCGCGCAGTTGTGGGTTTAGCGGCAAGTGTCAAGTCGCGAACCAGCGTTAGCTGCTGGTTATCTGTAGTTGTAAATGCCCACACCCACTGTGAAGCATCCTTGACCGATGGCAGTACACTGGCCGTAACAACCTGCTGTCCCACACGAGGCAATGGTATTTGGAAGACAGCCTTTCCATTAGCGTCGGCTATTTCGTGCGCGCCCCATCGCTGGCCATTGACATACGGCAGTATCGTCCAGCCGGCAGCCGGCTTCCCGTTGGGCAGCGACGCTTTTGCGTATAGCTCAATGGTCTGCCCAACCCCAGTGCTGCGCTTATTAACCGATATCTTTACCGTCGGTTTTTGGCCCTGAGCCATTGCGGATACCGTAACGGCAGCCATCAGCATAGCAAACACTCCTTTAGCGAGCATTGGGTATCTTCTCCTTAGGTGCTGCTGTTTTAATAAACTCCATGGTCACAGTTGTGGGTTCTAGTTGCTGCAGGGGCAGACTATCTTCGGTCCATGATAACCGGTAACGCTGCACGGCTCCCGGTGCTGTGATTGTGATGGTGTGCAGTCCAGCTTTGAGCTTAGTGATATCGAGGCTAGTAGATTGCTCTTTGAGGCCTGTTTGAACCACTTTACCATCGATGGCGACCGACACACCCTCAGCAAACGGCTTGCCCACGCTGCGCCATTGAAGTTCCATACTATTACCGGATACCTCGTGACGACGATCTGGTTTGGCGACTACTACTACCGTGGTTTCGGGGCTCTTTTCGCGCAGCATACTCACTAAAGCCTTGTTGAGATTGAGATAAAAGTATCCCCATCCGCCATTACCGCGATAGGCACTCTTCGTCAGCGAAGTCGGCTCAAGGTCGTCGCTCAAATCAACACTATAGCTATCGACATAGCGATTGTGATTTTCGTCGTATCCCTGGCCTTCAGGCTGTCCTGCGAACTCCTGAAACTGGTGGATGAAGATGTGCTGCGGCTGGTCTTTAATTACAGTCTGCCAGGCTTCAACAAAAGTGGCACCACCGCGTCGGGCATGAGCGGTCGGATGGAGCCATCCACCGCCATTGGTAAATGAACCTATCGGTACGGTAATCGACTCCGGTTTGCCGTCTGGTCCGAGCACACTGGTGGCTTCGTTGTCCATCCAGCTCCAGAAGCCCTTGTTACGCTGATCCTCATTCATCTCCATGTTCACACTAGCAAAGCGGATGTTCCAGCGGTTGTCTATCTGCTTAGCTTGAGGGTAGAATTTACCTCCCAAATCCAGCAGAAGAACCAGCGGTTTACCGTCTAAACGGTAGTATAGATCGCTAAATCTGGTGTTGTTGATGTAAAGTTGGTACAACGCATTAAGTTGCTGGTTAATGACTTTAAGCCCGTTCTCTGTCCAGTTTGTGCCGGATAAAATCATGAACTTAGGGACAGTAATCCCTTCGTCTCTCATCTTGGCAAGAGTTTCCATCATGAGCTGGTTGACAAACAGCAACTCGTTAGCATTGCTGCTTCGATCGTCCCAGTCTTTAGCCTCCCAGATGTTGTTGCTCATGTCACACTGGATGATGTCTGTACCCGCCTCAATCATCCAGATGATGTGTTGGCGCATCACATTTTCGTCGGCGGTTTCGTAGAAGCCCATCAACGGCACAGCTTGCGCGGTGTCCCATCGATACATGGTGCGGCCATACCAGTTTTCCCACTGCATGACTATCAGATGATTGGGATCTTTTGGCGGCATCTGTAGCTTGCGGTTCTTAACATCAATGGTGATGGCATTTGAAACTGGTTGGTTTGGCCCCATCACGGTGCGGGTAAACACCTGGCTCCGATCTGCCATGCCAGGCCAAGCCGGGATCTGAAGGTAGCCTGCACTGACGGAGCCCAAATCGGAGACTGGCTCCACAGCGCCGTTGGTTTCCTGAGCCGTCCAGCTATTATCCGAAACCACCAGCTGGTTGCCTTGATCTGTTTGCACATCAAGCCTAAACAAGAAACCTGCAGGGCCAACACCGTTATTGGCACTGACCTCAATGGTGTTTACACCACTTTTCAGGAGATGGTCGGGCAGGGACAACGGCTTCAAGGTCATCGAGCAGTTGGGCATCACGGTCTGTCCGTTTATTTTCACCACCGCGTTGTCATCTGCAGCAGCCAGCATAACCGACTGTTTAGGAGTGCCTTTGATTGTAAAGCTGCGCAGCAGGGTGATTGACTGGTTGTCTTTCAGATTTTTCGACCACAACCAGTGTGAGGGGTCATCAGTTAAGTCCAATACACTGGCTGTCATCACCTGCAGCCCCACACGAGGGAATGGTATGTGAAAGACAGCCTTTCCATTAGCGTCGGCGATTTCATGCGAACCCCATCGCTGACCATTGACATATGGCAATATCGTCCAGCCGGCTGCCGGCTTCCCGTTAGGTAAAACAGCCGTTGCCTTAAGCTCAATAGACTGCCCAAAACCTATTGCTGTTTTATCGACAGTGATCTTTACGCTAGGTTTCGTTTCTGCCGCAGCAGCCTGGTGCTGTGATGCTTGCAGTATGGCAGCAGCAAGCACCACGGCAGCCAACGAGTGTATAACCGAATGACATAAATAAGGTGTCATCTACTTCTTAATAAACTCCATGGTCACAGTTGTCGGTTCTAGTTTTGATAGTGGCAAGCTGTCTTCAGTCCACGATAATCTGTATCGCTGCACGGCTCCCGGTGCAGTGAGTGTGATGGTATGAACGCCTGGCTTAAGCTGGCTGATATTCAGCTTGGTATTTTGCTCTGTCATAGCTGTTTTAACAGGTTTGCCATCGATGGATATAGAAACACCATGCGGGATTTGTTTACCAACCGACATCCACTGCAGTTCCATGCTATTGCCTGTCACTTCGTGCCGGCGGTCGGGCTTAGCTACGACCAACACAGTGGTTTCCGGTTTTGCCTGGCGGTATAGATCAACTAATGCCTTGCATAAGTTTTGGTAGAAGAAGCCCCATCCGCCGTTGCCACGGTAACCCGTAGCTGTCAGCGATACCGGCTCAAGATCATCACTAAGGTCAACGCTGTAACTATCCACATACATGTCGGGGTTGCCGCCGGATCCTTCGCCCTCTATCTGGCCTGCAAACTCCTGGAACTGATGGATATTCACAAAGCGCGGACGCTCTTTCATCACGGTCTGCCAGTCTTCAACAAAAGTAGCACCGCCGCGCCGGCCTCTGGTTAGCGGATCCTTCCATCCCTTTTCGGTGAAGCACCCGATAGATGCCGTCACCTGTTCCGGCTCACCTTTAGCGTTTTTGACGAGTGTGGCATATGTATCCATCCAGCTCCAATATCCGATGTCGCGCTGCCATGAAAACTTCTCCATGTGCACGTTGCAGGGGCGGATTGTCCATCGCTGGTCTGTTTTATCGAGTTTATCTTTCAGGAAACTGGGCGGGTCTAGTATAACAATCAGCGGCTTGCCGTCGTAGCGATACCATAAGTCACTGAATCGTGGGTTGTTAATGTAGGTCTGATACAGATAATTCAACTGTGCGTTAATGACGTTCAACGCATTATCGGTGTAGTTTACGCCAGACAAGCAGATGAACTTGGGCACGTCATAGCCCTCATCGCGCATCTTTGCCAGTGTTTCCAACATCAATCCATTCACAAAGATGAGGTTATTGGACATAGAGCTGCGGCCATCCCATTGCTTGGCATCCCAGATGTTATTGCTCATGTCGCACTGGATGATGTCCACACCAGCCTCTATCATCCAGATGATGTGCTGACGCAGCACGTCTTCATCAGCCGTTTGGTAGAAACCGACCAGAGGAACCGCGTGTGATGTTCCCCAGTTATACATGGTAGGGCCATACCAGTTTTCCCACTGCATGACCACCAGATGATTAGCATCTTTGCGTGGGGCAGGTAGAACACGTCGGTTAACTTGCACTGTGACCGCATTACTTAACGTGATATCTTTGGGACAGACTGCCTTGGTGTATAACTGTTGCCGCAAATTGGCATTTGGCCAACTAGGCATCGACCAGTTCGAAGAATGTGCTCCGCCAAGGTCCTTAACAGCTGTCGAGGCATTGCCGCCTTCGGTGTAACTCCACTTGCCATTAGACACCAGAGTAATCTCTTGGTCACCGTTCCGAAGCACACATTTGAAGATAAAACCACCAGGGCCATCGGCATTCTCGGTGACCGCTTTGAAGTTGTTCATACCTTTAGTAAATAACGAGGGGTTGATATCTACCGGCTTGGTTTCACTCCAACCCACGTATACCCCCGCTGGTTTACCATTAATCGACAGCGTGGCTTTGTTGTCAGCCGCGGCCCAGAGGGTTGCCTTCGTCGGCTGCCAGGGCAGCTTTTCGCTGCCCGACAGCGTGATGACCTGATTATTCGTGGAACGCTGCGCCCATATCCAGTGCGCCGAATCATCAAGCTGCTGAGCCGCAGCCACCGTTATTGTTTGAACCCCAACCCTAGGCAGAGGAATCTGGAATTGTGCGCGGCCTTTAGCATCAACTTTTTCGTGAGCACCCCATCGCTGACCATTGATGTAGGGCAGAAGGGTCCAGCCCACAGCCGGCATTCCGTCTGGCGCGAAGGCTTTGGCGTTTAGTGTGATGCTCTGTCCGACCCCAATCGCGGGTTTGTCGACAGTAATGAGCACATTAGCTGGTTTAGCGCTGCATGCTTGCCAGTTCCCTATACCGCCGATTATGGCTGCATAAGCTAGAGTTTTAACGAGGTTCATTCTATTGTGGGCCTCCAGATTTTGTTTGGTTGGCGTGGCGACGTCGCTGATTTGAACGAGATTATCTTCGATGATACGGGCATGGCGTGCCGGATTACCATATTGTTCATCGATGGTAGGGGCATGGCGTGCCGTGCCCACCAGTGCGGATATCCCGGTAGGGGCTCCGCACGCGAAGCCCCTACCGCCCCTTGATGCTTCACTGGCCTCCGGTTATTTCGATGCTGTGCTTGCCTTTGCTTAGATTCACAAGGAAGTTGCCGAGGGCACCAGCATAACTGTTGTTTGGCTGATAAGCCTGACCATGCCTTGTCCCGTCGGCACTGACTGTGCCGTTAGTTCGCACACCGGTTATTAAGACCGTACCTTTGTGCCACAAATCGACATCGATATACACTGTGCCGTCTTGGAGATAGACATTGTTTATTTTGCCAGGAGCGAATATCGCCCATCCCGTTTCTTTAAGAAACACATGATCTCCCATAGGAACACCAGTATACATCGGCGCAGCTTGACTTTGGACCGTTGCGGGGTTGATAGCTACAGGGAATGGTGTCTGCTGACGCAGATCCACCGAATCCGGGAATAGACCAGCAAGCTTAGGATCGTATTTCGCTGTAATCAGCTGTTGGATGGCGCTGGTGGTTACACCTCTCCAAATCTTGTCCCACGGACCTTTTGGGTCGTCCTTCGCCAGTTTGCGCACAGCTTCGGCATACATCATACCGCACCATTGAACAGGCCGGCCCATCCAGTCAGGCGATATCCATTGCGTCGCGCCCCATACGCCTACACTGGCATACAGGCCAATGGGCTTATTGGTTGGCGGAACCAGATACAGAAACGGCACACCGCTCCAGGCCCAACGGATTGCCCGCTGCAAATACTGCTCATCAGCAGTGATGTGGTAAGCATTGAGGTAGCACTCAACCATTTGTGCGCTGCCCATGATGTCGGGGCAATGCAAGGGCATCTCCCAGGTTTGCGCACCACGCGGGGCCGAGTAATCATACCGATCCAGTGCATTCGTCAGTCTAAGCGCATCCGCCAGCATTTTGTGGTCACCAGTATACATGGCTCGGGCATAGACATCCTCTATGGCCTTGCTGGCGAACCCATTAGCTTGACGTTCCCAGTGGGTTCTTGCGAGATCACTATTTTTGGATGGAGCATTGTAGATAAGCGAACCATCCGCTTCAAATTCCGCCAGGCGGTTGATTCCCGCCTCATGAACCCTAAGCTGGTTTTCCTGGATGTGGCCAAACACCAGAGTTTCTGCGAACGTGCGGATATGTCCAACCGTCGCAAAGAAGTAATCCGATGGATTGGCAGCGGCTATCGACTTCTCAGCACTGTTAGCTAGACGCTCTGCGAGGTAGGCGTCATCTACGTGGTTCGCAGCCCATAGCTGCATCAACGGAGCATCGGAGACGGCAGCCGACTTCCAATCGCTGCCCGGCCAGGTAGCATGCCGATACTTCACACCGTCACGGATATTGGTATCAAGCCAAGCATGCGCTGTTAACCGTGCGTAGGCTTTAACATCGAACCCGCTGTTTGGAATTTCTGGCAGGCCATTTATCTGTACCCATCGCTGTATGGCGGTTAGTACATCGGGGGAGTCGCCAGCCATCAGCCATGCTGTGATGGTAATCGGCTTGTTCGCTTTGATCACATCAGGCATTCGGCTCAGCAGCTTGCCGGGATCGCGCTCTGTTTTCATGAAGTCGCTGGCAAGCAGCCCCATCACATGGCTCTTGGAGCCGAACTGCCGATCTGGACTGTCGAATATCGGCTGGGTATATGCACCTGGCTGGTAAGCCATGGCCACATACCGGCTATTGGCTTGCATTACCATGATGGGCACAGTGACGCGTAAGGGATCTGGGGCCAAACGCTGATAGCCTGAGCTCTCAATGTCGGCTTTGCTGCTGCTTGTGTCTTTTGGATCAAGATACTCAAGCCCCGGGAAGAGTGCTCGTTCGCGTTTAGGTGCGAAGAACACGGCAGCGGGCAGCATTCGCACACGTCGATCACGGTTGACACTGATCGTGGTGGTGACTTTTATGAGTTCGTTGCGGCCAGGCACTGTGCTGAAGCTCTGATCGTATTTCCAAGAAGCTCCCTCGGAGTCTGTCGCTTTTGTCGATAGAGATACCGATGATGCAGTGCTTCGGACCGCGGCCTTCTGCGTGATGGGCAACAGCCGGTCACGACCATTGCGGTCCACCCAGCTAATAGCCGCACGGTTCCAGCCTTTGGCAACCACGCCACCCTTGTATTTCAACTGGTAGTTGCCTAGAGTGGGCTGACCAACTTCGAGTTTTAACAGACCGCTGGTGACACTGGTACGTGGCTGCCAATTCGTCCACACCGATGGCTGCAGTGCAGGTTTCGGCAGTGGTGCCATCGGGGTTAGACGCAGCCATTCGATGGTCACCGGCTTCACGCCTGGCGGATCTATGCGAATACCTGCGTTTGTCGGCAAAGAGGGAATCCAGGTGCTGGCTTCAATACCCTTGCCAGCCTGCGTTTGGATCTGCACCATATTGCCAGCCGTAGTGCCCTGATTTGGAGTAAACCAAAATAGCTCGGTGCTTCCGCCAATCGGCGTGCTTAACTTTACTGTGGCCCGGACGGCCCATCCCTTAGGATATTGACGCAGCGGTCCCCTAATGTATGGGTCGTCACCGTTCGGCACAATCAACATGCCTTGCGGCGTGTGAGCAAGCTTCGACACATTGTTAACGATGTGCCACTGTGCTACCACTTCCGGTTTACGAAAATCAAAAAATACGCTGTTGTCTTTCGGCGCAGCCATAGCCGCTAATGGCAGACAGGCCAAAGCTGCTGCTAGTATGGTTCTTCGCATGATATCCCCCTTGATGTGGAGTCATATGAATTACTTCGCCACAAGACGAGTGCGATGGCGTCGGTTACAGAAATTATATCCACAACTCAGCGCTGTATACAAAAATTATATCCATAACTGTGTCACACAAAACAGAGCTGTTATTCGCGCCAGTATATTCATTACTGTTCACCATGTTATCCATAGATTCCTTGATGATATGGCACGAACAGCCAGCAGCGCTAGAGGAGGCTATTGACGGCCATCCCACTTGCCAAACAAGCGGAATGAATGACAAGACCTCTAAGAGGTTTAATTCGGCTAGCTGCCTATGTATACATCTATATATAGCCGCCTCACCTAGACGTGCTGGGGGAAATCTGATTATATGTAAAACAGATACACCTTCCACGAAAAGGGCTGATATGATGGACATCGATACTCGCTTGAATCTGCTGTTGCCTCGCGCACTAAAAGCCAGCCGCGTAAACACGGTGGCGCGCCTTGCGTCGCCAATGGTCAATGTGATCTGGCAGGATATCCCCGAAGACGAACCCCTGCAGATACGCTGCGCCTTGGCTGAGCGCGAACTGCTGCGGCGGATCCCACTCGGGTTATCGGCAGGAGAACTGCTGGCTGGGCGCCTCGATGTCGACCTACCAGATTATAAACCGGCCGAAGGGCTGCCCTGGAAGGTGCCCTTCCCTGGCGGCCAGACGGCGCATACGGCGCTCGATACCCCTAAGCTGTTGCGGCTAGGTATCATAGGCATCGAAAAAGAGATCAACGAGCGGTTACATGCCACGAATGATCTTAAGAAGATTCTTTTCTACCGATCGGCCCAAATCAGCCTAGAGGGTTTTCATGAACTTGCTGCGCGCTTCGCCATGATGGCAAAACAGTTATCGGAAAGCTCCGATGATGCTGATATTCGCCGTGAGATGCGGCAATTGGCTGATGTGCTGGAATATGTGCCATATCATCCCGCTCGCAGCTTCTACGAAGCCATACAGGTCAGTCACCTGCTGCATTTCGCGGCTGGCGTGGTGGTGGGCAGTCTATACGGTCCGGGACGCATCGATCGGTATCTGCGGCCCTATTATCAAGCAGATATCGCATCTGGCGCGATCACTCAGGAACGAGCCTTAGAGCTTATCTGCTGTCAGTATATTCACATTAACCAAATGTTCGAACTGCCTCAGCCTGTGATCATTGGCGGGCTCGGGCCAGATGGGCATGACACTTCCGATGAGCTGACGATGCTGTGTCTGGAAGCCGAAGGCCGAGTGCAGTTGGTCAATCCCAGCCTAGCCTTGTGCATCAATGAAGAGTCACCGCAGCCCATACTAGAAAAAGCGGCGCAGCTGCTGCTCAGCGGACGGACCAAGCCGTCGCTGTTTGGTGACCGCACTGTTATATCCGGGCTTCAAGCCAGAGGGGTGTCATATGAGGACGCCGTTGATTATGTGCAGTCGACCTGCGTGGAGATCACCCTTCAAGGCAGAAGCAATATCCTCGTAGCCAGCCCCTATATCAACCTCATGAAGCCGCTGGAGTTTGTGCTGAATGACGGTAAGCCACTTCTCGGCGATGAGGACTTCAACGACGTTAATGGCTACAGCCGAACCGCTCCGCCTCCATTGGCAGTGTATGATAACTTCGATGAGTTCCTCGAAGCTTACTTTGAGCAACTCGGCAGCAAAATCGAAGATGCTGCGCAGCTGATGCGTGAAACGCGCCGCCGGCGTGTGGATGGCTGGGCGTATCCTTTGGTGTCGTGTTTTACGGATGACTGCCTGGCTAGGGGCATCGATGTAGACCGCGGAGGAGCGCGCTACAGTTGGACAGAGACATCTAACGTGGGATTGGCGAACATCGTGGATGCTCTGATGGTCATCAAAAAGAAGGTGTTCGAAAACCAGCAATACACGTTGTTTGATATCAAAGCGATGATCCAAAACAACTTCGAATCTGAAGCAGACAGGCTTGCGCTCATTAATGGTGTAGAACGCTACGGTAATGACTGCCAAGAACCAGATGCCCTTGCCGACAGCATCATCCAACATATCTACTCGGAACATGCTCACTACAAAGATTACCTTGGCGGCGAGTTTGTACCGGGATTCTTCTGTTGGATCATGCACCGCATACTTGGCAGTCAGACCTCGGCGACGCCTGACGGGCGGCGAGCGGGTGAAGTGCTTGCGGATGGATCGGGAGCTGGTCAAGGACGCGACCGCAACGGCCCCACCGCTGCCATACGCTCGGTAACCGGATGGGATCATGAGCCTGGTTTGGGCGGCATTGTGTTGAACCTGCGCTTCGCCCCCAACAGCTTCAACGACATTACTCGTATGGAAAAGCTGTTGGCTTTAATGCGCATTTACTTCAAACTGGGCGGGTTCGAAATGCAGATCAACGCCATTGATTCAAAGACCTTGCGTGATGCACAACAAAATCCGGAGCGCTACGCTGACCTGCTCGTGCGCATCGCGGGTTACAGCGACTACTTTACGCTGCTGGATCCCATGATGCAGGAAGAGGTAATCAGCCGCACGCAACACGAGCTGAGATAGCCGGAATACCTTGTGTTACTGAAAGTCAAGCCAACGGCAAAATAGAATTCACATGGTGAAGCAGCATTCACGCGTCGGCCGGAGTGAAGCGACGCCGGCCGTTATTGATAAACCGTGCGGTGCAGGAACCCGCACTGGACGAAGTTCCCGGTGTGTCAGCACTGGGAATGTAGTCGTGTGGGTGCCTCAACCCACGGCAGCGTTGACGATTTCCTACGACCTAAGCTGTCGGCCCTTTGCGATGGGTTCGGTGGCCCTGCCGTGACGTCGTCCGTGACGGCGTCCCGTTACGGGCACAGTCACCCATCGCTTATCAAAACCGGCCCGCGTTCCGGCGGGCGTTGGGATGGCTGCCGGCAGCGATCTACACCCGGTTGAACAACAACATCGTGCGGGTGACTAAACCCATGGCATCATAGTTATTTTGCAATTGGCTCAGTTGTACCCGAAAATTCAACAGATCAACAACAACGTCCGCTCATGGTTGTAAATGTGAGCGGACGTTGCTGCACAGATGGATTCTGTTATTTTTCAGGCTTGGTCATGGTTGTAGCGATAGCACCGAGCAGGATGCTGACAGGTTTTGGTTGTTTCCATGCCCATATCTCCATCCTAGCAAGGTTCTTCACATCAATGGCACTTCCTATCACCTTTATGTCGCGATATTGCTTTTTCGCTTCGCCCGGTTCCAGAGTAAAGGTAAAGCCGTCAAGAGCTTTATCGCTCTTGTCAAAAAGCTTGATCGAGAAAGTGGTGGGGAAGTCATTAGGGTTCTTCGCAGACACCACGATATAACCCTTCTTACTCCAGTCGGAATCCGTGAAACCCTTCGTGGAGGAAAGCACGATTGTGGGAAAATCTACATTCTCCTTATATGTCACTTTCGCACAGTTGCCCAATTGGCTGTCGTTAGTCAACTGTATCTCCGCATTATATGTGTCCCATTTTTGCAGTTCCGATTGGGATTTCCAGTCAACAACATAATTCGCGTTTTTGAAGGCTATCGGTTTCTTAGTGTATGGGTTGTAGACTCTCGTTATTGTTTTGGTCAAGGAACCCTTCGAGGCTTGTATAACGAGTGTTGTGGGTTCGCTGGATATGGCGATATCAAACACCGCTTTTTGAGTTTTCTTATCCGATATTGTCGAAAACTTCAGCGGGATTACCTGGCTTGTTTTGCCATCGACAAGCTGAGCGGAGATTTTAGCACCATTCTCAGCCCATAGTGTGATCGTTGTTGTTTTTTGCTGCGTTGGCGCGTTTGCCGGAACAGACGATGACACCAGCACCTTGGGACCAGTCAAAACAGAATCTATATCTT
>CAZFLA010000068.1:0-17444 GCA_964519405.1 uncultured bacterium | reverse complement strand
TCCGACCTCACCCCCGACAACCCCAACGATAGCCATTTCCCCGTCATCCTCTCCCCCGACCCGTGGGAACTGGACGAGGAAACAGTGTTCAATGATGAACGGATATGGCACAAGGTGAATCCCCATATCGGCATCACCGTGTGAGGCATGCACTGCTGCCAGCCATAATCCTGCGGGGTGACACCGTCTCGCTTCCAAGTGGTACCGCCTACAAAACCGGTCTTTTCAAAGTTACGTCCAAAGTGGCCGATGTAGTAAGGTATCTTGTTTCGATCTCCATACGCAGGGTAACCAGCATAGAAGTCACCGTCGGGGGTTCCATACCAACCGCCGTTTTCGCCCAACATCGTGCTGAAGGGGTCATCATCCTGAGGTGCCGGCAGGGCTTCATCGCGCAAGTCGCGCACGTTCATCACATGAAATCCCAGCTTCAGGTTTGCAGTGTCGCTCTCAATCTTGTCGACCACTCTCAGTGCGTGTTCGCGGCTCAAAATCCGTGCTCGCAGCGCGGCAGCGTTCGGAGGCAGGTAAGCGATCGGCACGTTGCCCGATCCATACATCAACGCACCAAGCTGGTCATTCCACAGACCGCCTTGCTCTATCGGCCTGTTCACTGCGGCTTCGATCTCCGAGGCGAGTTGTTCGTAGTCATCGGCGACGCCGTCATGAAATGCCGCGCGTTCCACAGCCGCCCATTTGGTTAAGGCCTCATAGAAGAGCACGCTGTTGTAGCCGTCATATGCGCCTTCGGATTTTTCCCAGTAGTTGTTATAGGATTTCCGAAGGTGCGGGTTGAAGGGATGCATGTTCTTGATGAGCTTAGCATCCTCGTCAAACATCACCCGACGCTCGTAATCGAGCGCCAAACGCACCGATCGCCGCATTTCCGCTGCCCACGCGATATCATTGGTGTAGTTGAAGATATTTGCCACACCCAATACATACCCCAAGCACATATCACCGTAGTCGGAATACCACGATGAGCCAGTGGTCTGCCAAATGTAGGGGCTGATGATATGGCCATCTGCGGCTTGCGGTCCATTCTTGATGTTCCGCAGACCGTTCTTGAGGCTCTCAATTACCCCGTCATCCCTCATGATAGAGCCCATGGCGGTGTTCCAGTGCTGCTGGAAAGCCGGCACTTCAAAGAAGATATTCGGGTTTTCCTGCGTGGTGCCATACTCGTAATCGAGCACCATCATGCGTCCGTAGTTGTTCAGCGCTTCTGAAAGCAGGTGTTCATCAACGCCTTTCAGTGTGCCCAGATCGTAATAGCTCTTGGTATCACCGCATGATATACGCATGGTGACTTCGTCCGTTTGCCCGGGCTTCATCTCAACCGGAGCGTAGATGGGCTCACCCGAAAAGCGGACATGCCCTTCTCGAACGCTGCCCAGCGGTGAGCCGTCCTCTGAACCTGTGGCGTATCTGAGTCCTTTGTCTGCAGACGACACCACGAGGGCCATCGTCAACAGCCGTTTGCCGTTCGCGTTTCGCTCGCGGTCGACCTCTATCGCGGTTGCTCGTTTGAGGGCTGACCGGTTTGTTGACGAGGTGATCTGAAGCGCAGCCGCCAGTTTGCCGCCTGTCAGCAGCGTAAAGGAGCTATCCTCCATGCCTCTGCGGATGTTCGCCGCAGAACCGCCGCCTTCAGTATAGCCATCTCCCGCAGCCAGAAACGCCTTCATGCCCGATGCCTTGCCGCCGATCAAGAAGTTGCTGCCCGATCGGCGCCATCGGATATTTTCTGCAGCATCCTGACCGAACCGCATGTATGGAAATCCCTGCTGCTCCACCGTCACCGGCTTCAGGAAGCACCGCTGCAGCCGAAGCAGAATGCCGTTGTCCTCTGCAGTGATGCTCCATTGCTGTGTGGTATTCGGCGTGGAGAACGCGATGTCCACCCCATCTGCCGATGCCGTCACACGCGGCGGAGCTGTGAGGTGCGCACTACTCTCCCATACGCCCGCGGCCTTGAGTTCGGAGGTGATGCTTCCGCCGTCACCTAGCCATTCCACGCTGTCTGTGACCAGTGAGCTTATCGCCACCTTACCGTCGGTGTGAATCACCACACGGTAACGAGCGCCGCTGATGGTGACCTTCGCCGGTGACACATCAACCTTCGCGGCCGCATGCACGCCTAGCGTAAAGCATGATGCCATCATCACAACGACCAGAAGCCTCAGCATCGTCACAACCATCCCTCAACCACCTTTCGCACACGGGCACATTGCCATTAACCTGGTCACCATCAAATCTCCATCTGCATACCCACCGCTAGAACGATGGGATCACATCGACCTTGTTGGCATCAACGCGCTTCAACACAACACTGCCTTGGGTAAACCGGTATCTTATCTCATCACCCCTGCTTAAGAAAGGAGCAATCGCTCGGAAGGCTGGTTTATACCCAAAATCATTAGTCATCACGATACGCCCTTTACCTAACGGTATCTCGGACACATCACCTGTAGGTTTGAGTCCCAGCTTTTTGGCCAGCGGCGCCCAGATGATACAGGTTGCGCCTTCAGTCACCCGCTGCTGCACTGCTTGCCAGGTTTCGGCACTGATCCGCTTACCTGTCAGCACCAAACAAGGGATACCGGCCAGTTTATCGGCTTTTACAGTGTCGTCGAACACCACCACGTTGTTCAAAGGCACAAAGAAGTTGTGAGTACTCGCCAGCACATCGCGGGTGAGGTAGCTATCGCGCCTAGAAGATTGGTCTTGCCGATGGTAGTTGCACTGCTCATTGGGCAGATCGTAAACTTGGGCGATTGTGGTTCGCTTAGTGTTGCCTGCAGTCAGCACATTCCATACCTGCATGATGGCTTCCGTATCAGCGTCGCTGTGCAGTTTGTCAGAACCGTATAAAGCATCAGGGAAACCTGTGTACCTTTGACCATAACAACCGTCGTCGAAGTGGATCAGCGCCACATCCGGCTTGATGTCACGGAATGTATAGGGCCTTGGGTGTTTCGGGATGTATTCCTTGATGAACCAGCGCAGCACCTCACCGTGAGGTGTCAAGGCATATTCGGTGTCAGATATCTTTGTCATCAGGCTGAACGGGATACCCTGTCTGCCAGCAGGAACCAGATTGTATCCTGCCCCTTCAGTATAGATGCCATCGGCCCCGCTCCAGTAAGCCAGCAGAAGGTTGCTTCGGTATTCCTCGGGCGTGTGCCCAGGAAGCATATCCAGCATCCAGATGTCGCAGTCAACCATGAGCTGCCTGTCATACTGCAGAGCCGCTCCCATACCAATTGCCAGCGAAACAGGTGAATAGAACTCCTTGCATATCTTCGGGGTTGGATTCCAACCGGCTTCAGCAGCCACCGACAGCAGCACCGGCCAGACATGCGTGCTGGTGACATTCTTTATGCCCCAGGATCGGTATTGATCACCCAGCGACTTCCACCCAGCAACTGCTTTGTCGTGAGCGTCATATAAATCCTTGAAGCTGTTTACATCCGCTAGCAGTTTCGGCGGCTGAGGCGTCACCCTCCATAGCAGCCGAATATGCTCCAGCTCGTCTATCACAACGCCCTGACAGAGCGGGTCCTGCGCAGCTTTACGCGCCACAGCCTCAGGGATATCGATGTGGTGACAAGCAAGCTGATAAGCCGCACCTAGCCGTTTTGCCAAAGCGGCCTGCGCATCATACACCGCCATCGCATCTTGCTCAGCCGGTCCGGCGTTATTATATACATAGAAGTTAACATAGTTGACCCCGATATCTTTCAGCATCGTCTCCACAGCAGGGTCAACGGGCACATTTGACGGCAGCTCAATACCAACACGAAATGGCTGGCTGCTTTGCGCATTCAACGCAGAACTCATACACAACACCCCTAATATAGCAATCCATGGTTTCATATTATGTTCGTCCTTTCGGAAACATCACACTGCGGCCCATTACGTGACTGGTTCTTTGGCCATCATTGTGGTGACCTCTACCTTGTTGGCGTCGACCTGCTTCAGTAACACTTCACCTTGGGTAAAGCGGTAGCGAATCTGATCTCCATGGCCCAGATATGGCCACATGGCATTGAATACTGGCAGAAAGCCAAAGTCGGACGTAATAACTATCTTCCCTTTGCCTACAGACATCTCAGTGACATCACCGCTGTGCTTCAATCCCAGTTTCTTCGCCAATGGTGCCCAGATAACGCACAATGCTCCCTCCTTGACTCGGTTTTGAACCGCAAGCCAGGTTCTGCCGCTCATCCGTTTGCCCGTAAGCACCAAGCAGGGGATATCGCGAAGCTTGTTGGCACCCACGGTATCATCAAACACCACAGTGTTATTCAGCGGGGTGAAAAATCGATGGGCGTTCGCCATCACCGGACGAGTCAGGTAGCTATCGCGCCGGGTGTTTTGTGGAATATGCTCATAGTTATACATATTCTGAGTGACGCGGTGAGCACTTACGATGCCGTCACGCCCAGTTTGACTGGCTGTCAACAGATTCCACATCTGGAATATCGCCTCGGTATCTGCATCGCTGTGCAGCTTATCGGAGCCATATAGCGTATCCGGCATGCCGGTGTAACGCTGACCGAAGCAACTATCATCAAACCGGATGATTGCCACATCGGGTTTGATGTCCCGAAAGCTCCACATACGCGGGTGTGCTGGGATATACTCCTTGATGAACCACTTCAGAACCTCACCATGCGGTGTGAGCGAATATTCGGTATCCGATATCTTGCACATCAAGCTAACAGGAAGACCTTGGCGGCCGGCTGGCAGCAGGTTATATCCAGCACCCTCCGTATAGATGCCATCTGCCCCGCTCCAATATGCCAACAACAGGTTGCTTCGGTATTCCTCCGGGCCATGCCCTGGCATCATATCCCATAGCCACAGATCACAGTCCACCATCAACTGCTTGTCATACTGCAGCGCGGCACCCATACCAACAGCCAATGACACCGACGAGTGGAACTCCTTGCATATCTTCGGCGTTGGGTTCCAACCGGCGTCCGCAGCAACCGACAGCAGCACCGGCCACACATGCGTGCTTGTAAGGTTCTTGATGCCCCAACTGCGATACTTCCGTGCCAGCTCACGCCAGCCGATCACCACTTTGTCATGTGCATCATATAAGCTTGTGAAGCTGTTAGTGTCTGCCAATAGCTTAGCTGGAGGCGGGTTCAAGCGCCACAATAGCCGGATATGCTCCAGCTCATCGATGAGCACACCCTGGCACAACGGATCCTGTGCCGCCTTCCGAACCACATCCTCGGGAACATCGATGTGGTGGCAAGCCAACTGATACGCCGCGCCAAGCCGCTTAGCCAGCTCCGCATGCGCATCGTAGACCATCATCGCGTTTTGTTCGGTGGGCCCGCCATTGTTGTGCACATAGAAATTGAGGTAGTTCACCCCGATATCTTTCAGCATCAGTTCCACAGCCGGATCAACCGGCAGGTTGGTCGACAGTTCGATACCGACCTTGAACGGTGATCCGCTCTGAGACAATGATTTCGCAGCCATTAACAACACCAACCTATCTGTTCTGAGTGACAACAACATCGACGCTGTTTGCATCTTGATATTTGAACACGACTTGCCCCTGCTTGAACTTATACGTCATCTGATCGGCTCTTCCAATATAGCTCCAAACTTGGTCGGTCACTTTGGGCAGTCCAAAATCGGCAGTGACTACCATCTTCCCCTTGCCCATGGTCTGCACTGACACATCGGACTGAGCGTCTATCCCCAGTTTACGAGCCAACGGCGCCCAGATCACGCAAGTTGCTCCCTGGTTCACGCGCCTTTGGATGGCATCCCAAGTAGATGCACTCAACTGCTTACCGGTAACAAACAGGCATGGGATATCCGCCAAAAGATCAGCCGCCACGGTGTCATCAAACACGATGGCGTTATTGAATGGGCACCAGAAGTTGTGTGAGCCTGCCATCATCGGCCTGCTGAGGTAGGTGTCGCGATGGGTGGTATGCGGCACATATTCCAGTCCATACATCCCTTGGGTGCTTCGGAACTTGCTGATACCCTCACGCCCGGTCACACCACCAGATATGACATTCCATATCTGCAGCCACGCTTCGGTGTCGGCATCACTGTGAAGTTTGGCACTGCCGTAGAGTTCATCGGGCATATTGGTAAACCGCTGACCAAAACAGCTATCCTCAAACCGAATCACCGCGATATCGGGTCTAATATCTCGGAAACTCCAAAGGCGGGGATGGTTCGGCAGATACTGCTTGATGAACCAACGCAGCACCTCACCATGAGGTGTTAGACCATACTCGTTGTCCGTGATTTTGGCCATCAGACTATGCGGCAGCCCCTGCCGACCGGCTGGATACAGGTTAAATCCAGCGCCTTCCGTGTATACGCCGTCTGCCCCGCTCCAGTATGCCAACAGCAGGTTGCTGCGATACTCCTCAGCGCTGTGACCAGGCAGTAAATCCCAAAACCAAAGATCACAGTCCACCATCAGCGGCTTGTTGTATTGCAGTGCGGCCCCCATCCCCATCGCCAGCGAGATCGGCGAGTAAAACTCTTTGCATATCTTCGGTGTGGGGTTCCATCCCGCTTTGGCAGCCACCGAATGCAGCACCGGCCACACATGCGTGCTTGTGCAGTTACGAATACCATACCTTCTGTATTTGTCGGCTAAACGCATCCATGCCTGAACCGCTTTGTCATGCGCTTCGGTAAGGTCGGTAAATCCCGTGGAATCAACAAGTATCTCCGCTTTCGGCCCAGCCACTCGCCAAAGCAGGCGGATGTGCTCCAACTCGTCTATCAGCACTCCCTGACATAAGCTATCCTGCGAGGCCTTCCTCGCGACAGCCTCAGGGATATCCATATGGTGGCAAGCGAGCTGATAGTTGGCACCGAGGCGTTTCGCCAGCGCGGCTTGAGCTTCATAAACAGCCATGGCGTCTTGCTCTGGAGGCCCGTAGTTGTTATACACATAGAAGTTGAGGTAGTTAACGCCAACATCCCTTAACATCGCCTCTACAGAGGGGTCGACAGGCAGCATGGTGGGCAGCTCGATGCCCACTTGAAAGCGGTTTGGATCAGCTGCCATGGGTATCTCGTTTCATTACATAGTCGCCCTTAAAACACATGTCGTGCACACCCTTCTTGCGGATATTCTATTCTATATGTATTCGGTATATAGGAAATACTTTCCTGCTCTGGCTTTCCATCACAACGAAACCTAACATATGGTGAGGAGCGACATAATGGCCGCTGTGCAGAACCACCACCACAGGATATTGCCCATATGACACAGAATATATACTTATCTTCAGATTTACGGATGGCAGCAATGAACGACATTAAAGTGGCGATTGTGGGGGCAGCAGGACGCGGGGGCAGTTATATACTTCCGTTTACCGTCAATCCGAATACCCAACTCGTGGCCCTATGCGACGCCGACACCGAACGGCTCCACGGCATTCAATCGGTATCCGAGGGCACGCAGCTATACACCGATTACGATCAGATGCTAAATGAATCAGCACCCGATGTGGTGGTCGTAGCCACACCGATGCCGCTGCATTCCCAGCATTGCATCGCCGCCTTACAACGGGATATATATGTGCTTGGTGAGGTGCCCGCAGTGGTCTCCATTGAACAAGCCAAAGCGCTTGTTTTAGCTGACCATTACAGCAAAGCGCAGTATATGATGGCGGAAAATTGCTGCTACACCAAGCAGACCGTGCTCATCAGCGAGCTGGTAAAGGCAGGATTGTTCGGCACGGTAACCTACGCGGAAGCGGAATACCTCCACGAGTTGAAAGCACTGAATGAGCAAACGAAGTGGCGCAGGAACTGGCAGACAGGGATTGACGGCATCACCTACGGCACACACAGCACGGGTCCCCTTCTGCACTGGATGGGGCAACGCATCACATCGGTGAGCTGTGCCGGCTGCGGCCATCACTACGCCGACGCGGAAGGTATAGCTTATCAGGCGCAAGACGGTTGCGTGATGCTTGGTAAAACCGCCTCAGATCAACTCGTCAGCATTCGGGTCGATATGCTCTCTAACCGACCAAACAACACCTACTACTCGCTGCAAGGCACTGAAGGGTGCTTCGAGGCTTCACGCGGCTTTGGAGATCAGCCAAAGATATGGCTAAAGAGCCAATCGGAAAAGATGGAGTGGATGCCGTTAAGTGAGTTGGAAGCGCAGTACCTACCCGAATGCTACCTCAATCCACCCGAAGCGGCGTTGAAGTCGAGCCATGATGGTGGGGATTACTGGCAGGTTGTGGCCTTTGTAGACGCCTTAACATCAAGCAAGCCGATGCCGATAGACATCCACGAAGCAATGGACATGACGCTGCCCGGACTGGTTAGTCAGCAATCGGTAATTCAAGGCGGTGCATGGCTGCCGGTTCCTGACTCGCGGGATTGGGTATAACGAGGTGCCCATCGCAGAGAACTCGCATAGATAACTTAGGCCTCCAAAAGCGGTAAAATGAAGCTGAGCGCATTTCGTCGTGCTCGGTACACCTCAGGAGGCCGCATGGATCACAGTCGTTCCACATCAATCTATAATCAAGCTCAGCAATACATGCCCGCAGGCGTTAACAGCCCCGTGCGTGCATTTCGAGCGGTTGGTGGTCAACCGGTGGTATTCGAAAGCGCGTATGGCGCTTACCTCACCGATGTTGACGGTAATACATACATCGACTATGTCGGCAGTTGGGGCCCTATGATTTTAGGGCACAGTAATCCTAAGGTTGTTGAAGCGGTGACGCAGATGGCTCAACGAGCCATGAGTTTTGGTGCGCCTCACGAGGGCGAACTCAAGCTTGCGCAAAAAGTGACTGAGCTCATGCCGCATATCGAAATGCTAAGATTTGTGAACTCCGGCACCGAGGCCACCATGAGTGCAGTGCGTTTAGCACGCGGTGCAACCAATCGGCCCTATATCATCAAGTTTGATGGCTGCTACCATGGCCATGTCGACAGTCTGCTCGCGAAAGCAGGAAGCGGTCTGGCGACATTCAGCCTGCCTGAATGTGCGGGTATCCCGCTCGAGATGACAGTAAATACGCTGATCGCCGAATATAACCACCTTGAACAGGTCGAAGAGCTTTTTGCAAAACACGGCAGTCAGATCGCAGGTGTGATTGTGGAACCCGTCGCAGGAAACATGGGTGTGGTGCTGCCAGCTGAAGGATTTCTGGAGGGGTTACGGCGTCTCTGCACTGAGCATGGCGCTCTGCTTATATTCGATGAAGTGATGAACTGCTTCCGTGTGGCTCTCCACGGAGCGACGCAGTATACCGGGGTTACTCCAGATATTGTATGCCTCGGCAAAGTGGTTGGCGGCGGTCTGCCTGTGGCAGCTTACGGCGGTCCTCGCAGCATCATGCAGAATGTGGCCCCACTCGGTGCGGTCTACCAAGCGGGAACGCTGTCGGGAAACCCACTCGGAATGGCTGCCGGTCTAGCGACGCTTAACCAACTCACGCCCGAGCTGTATGAACAGCTAGAACAAAAATGCGTGAAGCTAGAAACAGGCCTAAAAAAGGCAGCCCAAGAGCTGAAGGTTCCCATGCAGCTCAACAGGGCCGGTGCGATGCTCTGCTGCTTCTTTACTGACACGCCGGTAGTCGATACAAAAAGTGCTATGGGAACCGACCGCGAGCTCTTCGCTGCACTATTTAACGGAATGCTTAATCGCGGGATTTACCTGCCGCCTTCCGCTTTAGAGTGCTGGTTTGTAAGCGCCGCACACAGCGACGAAGATATAGATGCCACCATACAAGCGTTCCGCGAATCACTGCAAGAGGCAATAGCCTAATGACTAATGTAAGACAGCGGTTCCTTAATGCCTGTAAAAGAGAAGCGGTGGACTGCACGCCGATCTGGGTCATGCGTCAAGCCGGAAGGTTTCTGCCCGAGTATCGCGAGCTTCGCAAAAAGCATACGATGGTGCAGTGCTGCACTACTCCTGAACTGGCAGTTGAGATATCACTCATGCCGCTTAAGCGATGCGATATGGATGCTGCGATACTTTTCAGCGACCTTACGGTGCCATATATCGCAATGGGCGTCGATTTCGAGCTGAAAGAGGGCGTGGGACCGGTCATCACTCATCCGCTAACGTGCGATGATGATGTCAGCCGCTTGGTGGACTTTAATGCCGAACAGGCGCTGCCCTTTGTCACCGAAAGCGTCAAGTCACTGACAGCGCAGCTGCAGGTACCGCTCATCGGCTTCTGCGGAGCACCATTTACCATGGCGAGTTACTTAATCGAGGGCAAACCCAGCCGTGATTATGCCAAAACAAGAACCATGATCATGGCTCAACCCGAACTCTGGGCCCGATTGATGGATTACCTAGAGCAATCCATCTGTAAATGCCTTCTGGCACAGATTAAAGCAGGTGCTTCGGCTGTTCAGTTATTTGATAGCTGGGCGGGTGCACTCAACGAGCATACCTACCGGCGCCATGTGCAGCCTTGGGTGCAGCGCATTATCAAGACTCTGCACCAAATGGGTGTGCCCGTGATCTACTTCGCGGTAGGTGCTTCGCATCTCTACCCCTGCTTGCGTGAACTCGGCGCCGATGTGCTCGGTGTCGATTGGCGGGTAACACTGCCGCAAGCCGCACAGCAAGTTGGCGACAGCATCGCGCTGCAAGGCAACCTAGACCCAACCAGCCTGCTGGCTGGCACAGATATCTGCCTGCATCATGCCGAACAAGTGATCACCGAAGGAATGCAGTTGCCGGGTCACATCTTTAATCTGGGACACGGTATCATGCCCTCCACCGACCCGGATGTATTGAACAACCTCGTTGAGTATGTGCACGAACGGAGCCGCCGCTAATGCCGCAGAATACAGTAGTGATCATAGGCGGCGGCGTAACCGGTCTTAGCGCAGCATACCAACTACAGCAAAACTGCCGGAAGTCCGGTTCCTCCCTCGATATCATCGTCATAGATCGTGAACCACGCTTTGGTGGGAAGGTCGGCACCGAACAGCTCAACGGCTGCCTCATTGAAACTGGTCCCGATAGTTTCATGGCACAGAAACCGGGATGCATCACCCTTGCCCGTGAGCTTGGTATGGAAGACCAGCTATCGGGGTCACTCGTCAAGCGCTTCTATATGATGCATCGATCAAAACTGCATCAGGTGCCTTACGAGCTGGTGAGCCTTGTGCCTTCGAAACCAGAAGCGCTGTGGAAGGCCAGTTTCCTAAGCCCATTGGGTAAGTTTCGCGCCTGTTTAGAGGGTCTTGTTAAGCACAACAACTCGTTACACGATCAATCACTCTTTAATTTCTTGTCAAGCCGGTTTGGGGCCGAGTTCACCAATCGGTTTGCGGCTCCCATGATGGCAGGGGTGCATAACGGCGATCCGCACTGCATGAGCACCGCGGCCATATACCCCACCTACTGGAAAATGGTAACGGAAAAAGGCAGCATGACCCGCGCGATCTTTGAACGCCGCATGAAAGCCGCGGCAAGCAGCAGAAAACCCATGGCGCCCTTCCAAACATTTACCCAAGGCATGGGCAGTTTGGTCACCCGGTTGTGCGAACAGCTAACGGATGTCTCGCTGGTATCTAACTGCAAAGTAACATCCGTAGATCGCATAAACAACCGCTGGCGAATCATCACCGAACCCCAGAACGACACGGGTGCCATCAACGACATATACGCTGACGCTGTGTTGTTATGCACGCCAGCATACATCACCTCAACACTGATTAGCAGCAGCTCAAAATCGCTTGCTTCGCAGCTCAATGACATCTCCTATGCCTCCACAGCGGTGGTATCGCTGGCGTATCCCCGGTCGGAAACGGCATTCGCCGAAGGCTCCAGCGGGTATCTTGTGCCTCATTCGGAACCCACATTCATCACCGGGTGCACTTACAGCCACACGAAATGGCCGAATCGAGCTCCTGAGGATGTTGCGCTGTTCCGATTCTTTATTGGGTATGCCAAACACGATGGCATGGTTCGCGAAATGAGTGAGCAGCAGCTCATCGATCGCACCCACCAAGAGGCCTGCAAGCTGATGGGCATCAAGTCCGAGCTGTTGTTCGGCCGATGTCACCGATGGGTCTGCGCGACACCGCAATACGATGTCGGCCACCTGCAGAAGGTGGAACGCATAGAGCATGAGTTGTATAAACTTGATGGAGTGTTTCTTGCCGGTGCAGCATACAAAGGGATCGGAGTTCCCGACTGCATAACGCAAGGACGAGCTCAAGCTGAGAAAATCAGCAAGTTCGTAGGCATCACTCCCGGAAAGGAAGGCACATCATGAACCAGCCTCCAACCAGAAAACAGATCCGTGTACCCGATTTCATGGCACTCAAAGGCCAACGTCCCATCGTGATGCTCACAGCATACGACTATGAAGGTGCGCGTTGTGCAGATGCCGCAGAAGTCGACTCCATACTCATCGGCGATTCCTTAGGGATGGTGATGCTAGGCCATCGCTCCACGATACCCGTCACCATGGACGATATGATCTGCCACGCTTCAGCTGTCGCACGTGCAAAACCGAAGGCGCTGACCATCGTAGATATGCCATTTATGAGTTTTCAGGTTAGCGTTGAACAAGCGCTTACCAATGCCGGCCGGCTCATCCAACAAACCGGCTGCGAAACCGTGAAGCTTGAAGGCGGCGAACGCGAAGCCGAAGCGATATACCGAATCACCCAAGCAGGCATCCCCGTGTGCGGGCACATCGGCATGACACCCCAAAGTGTCAACAGCTTTGGCGGCAACCGGCTGCAGGGGGCAGAGGATTATCAAGCAGAGCAGCTCCTTAAAGACGCACTCGCGGTGCAGCAAGCCGGTGCGTTTGCGGTTGTGCTGGAGTTGATTCCAGCAAGCTTGGCTAAGCAGATAACAGCGAAGCTGGCTATCCCCACCATCGGCATCGGCGCCGGACGCGGCTGCGATGGTCAGGTGCAGGTCTTCCACGATGTTCTTGGTTTTGGCCCAGCACGAACCCGCAAGCACGCGAAGAGATACCTTGAAGGCCGGCAGCTATTTACGGATGCCATCAGCCAGTATGTGAAGGAAACTAAGGCAGGTGATTTTCCTGCTGAGGAGAATGAGTTTTAAATCATGAAGATAGTAAAGACAATAGATGAGATACGAGCCTTCGTAAGCGAGGCACGCGCAAAACAGCAGAGTGTGGGGCTAGTTCCCACCATGGGATACTTCCACAATGGCCATATCTCGCTGATGAAAGCTGCGAAGCAGCAATGCGATGTCGTCGTGGTTTCGCTGTTTGTCAACCCCACCCAGTTTTCACCCACAGAGGACCTGGCATCATACCCTCGCGATCTTGATCGCGATGCCAAACTTGCCGAGGATGCAGGTGTTGATGTTATCTTTGCGCCAGAGCCATCGGAAATGTATCCATCGGGCTACCAAACGACCGTCACCGTTGCAGAGGTCAGTATGCCCATGGAGGGTATCTTCCGCCCCACCCACTTCGCTGGCGTGGCCTCGGTAGTTTGCAAACTCTTCAATATCGTTCAGCCGAATAAGGCATTCTTTGGCATGAAGGACTACCAGCAGCTGCGCGTCATATCGCAGATGGTGAATGACCTGAATATGCCAGTGGAGATTGTTCCATGCCCAATTATCCGAGAGGATACCGGCTTGGCGATGAGCAGCCGCAACACCTACCTCAGCGACGCCGATAAGCACAGCGCACTGGTGATCTCACAAGCATTACGGCAGGCAAAACAGCGATCAGTGGACGATCCGGGTATCGATCCAGAGCAGCTCCGCAGCGATGTGCAGCGCACAATTGAGGCGGAATCAGGGGTGAAAAGCATCGACTACGTGTGCATTTCGCACCCAAAATACCTTACACCGATTGAGAACCTGTCGGAAGGTGCCGTGATCTGTGTGGCTTGCCGAGTCGGTAAAACCCGCCTTATCGACAACATAGTCATAGAACCAAAATCATAAACCGGTATGCCTGACTTATTCGATTCGCTATACTCAACGGAGAACCTTGCTTCGGCACCGCTCGCAGCACGGATGAGGCCGACAAACATGGACGAGTTTGTTGGTCAGGAGCAGATACTCGGTGCCAAATCGGTGCTTCGCAAGGAACTTGAAGCGGATCGTCTCGGCTCCGTGATTTTCTGGGGTCCTCCTGGCTGCGGCAAAAGCACACTGGCGCGTATAGTCGCGGCCAAAACGAAGGATCGGTTTGTTGAGTTCAGCGCCGTCACAAGCGGTATCGCAGAAGTGCGCAAGGCCATGGATGAGGCCAAACGCAACCTGCAGATGTATCAAAAAAGAACCATCTTGTTCATCGATGAAATCCACCGCTTCAACAAGGCGCAGCAGGATGCATTCCTGCCTCATGTAGAGGAAGGAACGATCACCCTACTAGGGGCAACAACAGAAAACCCCTATTTCTCGGTGATCTCCCCGCTGTTGAGCCGCAGCCGTATTGTCCAGTTTCAAGAGCTGTCGCCAGACAACCTTTCGGCGTTGATACACCGAGCACTGACAGATGAACAGCGAGGTTTGGGCAGCATCCCTGTAGAGCTGGACAGCACAGCAGAACAACTGCTGATACGGTTCGCAGCAGGTGATGCACGCTCGATGCTGAATACGTTGGAAACAGCCGTCACACTCACAAAACCTCAAGCCGATGGCATACGGCACCTCAATGCCGAGGATATCGAAAGTGTGCTGCAGCAGCGCAGCATCCGATACGACCGTGAAGGTGATGAGCATTACCACACCATATCGGCGTTCATTAAGTCGGTTAGGGGCTCGGATCCCGATGCCGCCCTGCACTACCTTGCCCGTATGCTGAAGGCTGGCGAAGACCCGCGGTTTATTGCCAGAAGGCTCATCATACTAGCCTCGGAAGACATCGGCAATGCGGATCCCCGCGGCATCTCTGTTGCCGTGGCTGCGATGCAGGCGGTGGAGATGATCGGCATGCCGGAGGGTCGCATCATTCTGGCGCAAGCGGTGACATATCTAGCATCGGCGCCGAAAAGCAACGCCGCATATCTCGCCATCGATAAGGCGTTAGCCGATTTGGATGCCCAGCCCACCGCGCCCGTTCCGCTGCACCTAAAGAGCACCGGATATTCAGGCGCGAAAAAGATGGGCCATGGGCGTGACTACATCTACCCGCACGACTACCCCGGCCATTGGGTACCGCAGCAATACCTTCCCGACGGCAACTGGCAAACACCGTATTATCAACCTACTGAACAGGGTTGGGAAGCCAACATCAAAAAGCGTATGGATGCCCTCCATGGCGTCGCGCCTGTCCAGCCGACCCCAACCATACCATCACCTTCCATCAAACCGCAGCAACAGGAGCCACAAGATATGTCCACATCATCATTGATATCTGAATGGATTCAGAGCCACACCGATGAGATTATCGACCAACTTCAGCAGTTCATCCGAATCCCATCTGTTAAATCAACGCCGGCTCCAGCAGCACCTTTCGGTGCCGACATCGCCAATGCGCTTGAATTTGCATCGGCCTTGGCGGAAACCTATGGGTTAACTGCCCAGCGGTTTGATGGATACGCCGCGCACATGGAGCTTGGCGATGCACCAGACTACATCGCGATACTAGCCCATGCCGATGTTGTGCCTGCAGGTGACAATTGGACGCAGGAGCCCTTCGGCGGTGAACTGATTGATGATTATGTTTATGGACGAGGCACAGTAGATGATAAAGGCGCCATCATTGCTGCGTTATTCGCGATGCGAGCCATCAAGGAAATGGGACTGCCCTTAAAGCACAAGATTCGGTTAATCATTGGCGGTGATGAGGAATCTGGTTGGGAGTGCATGAACCACTACTGGGGCATTGAGAAGCAGCTTCCGCTGTGCGGGTTCAGCCCCGATGGCGATTGGCCGTTGATCTTCGCGGAGAAAGGCATCATTAATATCATCATCTCCACCAGCCAGTCTGAGCCAGCTTCTGGGGCCACCATAAAGTGGGCTGAGGGTGGTCAGCGTGCGAACATGGTGCCCGACAAGGCCCAGGCCTTCGTTCAAGGGGTCAGTGATCAAGCGCTGCTTAAAGCTTGTCCTCAGCCAGACCGACTGTCTATAGAGACCAAAGAAGATGGGTTATTACTGACGGTAACAGGCATGACCGCGCACGGTTCAACACCCGATGAAGGGATCAATGCTGTTGCGATTTTGCTGCGAACCCTGGAGCAAACCGACTGCATAGATAACCATCCGTGGCTGACAGTCATCGCACAGATCGCGGAATCAACAGATGGCAAGGCTACCGGTGTGGCCTGCCATGATGAAGTCAGCGGAGCCCTAACAAGCTGCATGGGTGTGTTCACATTTGATGGCAGCGATATGAACGCCGCATTAAATCAACGCTGCCCAGTAACCGTGGAATGCGACTCTGTGGTGTATACTCAGAAACAGTTCGTAGAAGATATCGGCATGACAATCTCCCGATTAACGATAAATCCTCCGCTGTATATACCTCAAGATAACGAGATCATACAGAAGCTATTAGCAGTTTATCGGGATGTTACAGGTGACCAAACCCCGCCGCAGGCCATTGGCGGAGGTACCTATGCCAGAGTAGCACCAAATCTGGTGGCGGTTGGCAGCCATTTCGATGGTGACGGCTCCTGCCACGTGGCTGATGAACGCATATCGGTTGCCTCTATGCAGAAGTTGACCGAGTTAGTCACACGCATGGCCATCAGCCTAGCCGGAGACGACAACTAATACCATTAGCCAGATCGTTGGATTGTCGCATCACGTGAACAGACTGAGCTGGTATTATGTTGCTATACAATTCGGACGTTCCTAAACAAGTCCACGGTACGCTGTCGAGTCATGTTCGTAATCTATAAATAGTTTGGTGCCAAGATGAATGCTAAACGGAATTCCGCGCTGTCGGACCTCTCTAAACAAGCACTGAAACACCCATGGGTTTTCAAGAAGTATTTTCGTGCCAGCGCTTTTGGTTGGCGAGGTTCATCTCTTGCGATTCAAAGACTCAGTGAAGCTGTTACAGAAATAAAGTCAGCAGCACGCAAAGAGCCAGTTGCGGCGGCAGAGGGTGTTGTTCAGCTATGCGAGCGAATGTGGCCAGCACTGGAGTATATAGACTCTTCATCAGGAGCGTTGGGAACAGCCGTCTTTCATACACTGAGTACCTTGATGAAGGTTATTGTCGGATCACCTGCTGAATTACCGCTTCGGCAAAAGTGGCTCGATAGGCTGTTTGAAGCCGTGCTGGAAGACGGGGTTGACTATCTAATGATTGTGCAGAATCACTGGGTGAAGGTATGCGGTGACCTCGATCTTGTAAACTACTGGGCTGACTATACGCTTCCGATGCTGCGAGAGGCTTGGTCGGACATCAGCGGGCATGGGTATTTTACAGCCACCGATATCTGCCTGTCGTGTCTTCTGGAAGCAGACCGTCACA
>CAZFLA010000067.1:0-17995 GCA_964519405.1 uncultured bacterium | reverse complement strand
ATCATCGTGGTTCGCCTTCCACCAGGCATCGGCGTTAGGTATGCGCTGCCAAACCTTCCAGGCTGCCAAACTAATCAGTGCATGACCATCGTTCTCAAAGCATCCCTCATACGGCACTGTAGTGGGATAGTTCAGCCGTCGGCAGATATGCCGAGGCAGTGACACACCATCGATCGTCAGGGGGCCAAGCTGACGGATGTCCATACCGGGTTGAGGTCCCTGCTCCCATACTCGGCTCATCAGCAATGCGTATTCCACGCTCTTCTGTGCCTTTTCGGGATAACCCAGGTTAGCCAGTTCCACCAAAGTTCGCCCCATGTCACGGGTCCACATCTGACCATGATAGCTGTTGTATTTGGAGAGATAGGTGCCAAAACCTTGGTATCCGCCCCATGACGGCGCGTTCAGCGTAGAGGTGTTGTAAAAGCCGTTCGGCTCCAGCTTATCAAGCATGTCTTGAATGTTGTGGTGGAACATACCGGTCAGCACCCTCGCTTCCGGGGTGCCTTCAAAGCTGACAGTAGGGCCATCGTATCCCGTTGGGATCACCGGTTCGTGTGCATTCTTGACGCGCTCTACGGTGTTGTATAGATTGTCCATTAACGCCGACAACGCTAGTTTGCGAGCAGCGGTATCAACACCGGTTGGCTGCAGTGAGCGCAGACCCTTCAGCCCTGCGTCAAACTCCCAGGCCGTCATCACCGCGTCCTTGGGCTTCGCTTGGGTGTCAGACAACTCCGCCGTGATGCCATACACCATTGGGAAACCAGGTTTCTTGGTGTTGTCTGTCATCTGGATGCTGCTGACAGACAGCGCAGGATTGGTCTTGATATAAGCAATGTAGCGGCCAACATCAGACGGCCCCTTGGGATATAGACGCAAGCTGTTGTCTAGCGCTTTCGTGAACAGAGCATCCTTGCCATATGGGTCTGGAAAGCCGGTGAACATGGTGCCCCACCAAGCCGACTCGCCCAGCACGATCGGGTAAACCTCACTCTTGCCGTTAGTGTAGTTGACGACCACCTGACCAAGCAGATCGCCGACCCAGTTGCGGTTCTGCACAGCGCGAGGGTCTTCCCAGACATTCCCGCCAACATCGATACTGTTGGTCATACCCAGCAGATACAATCCGTTGAGCTTCAAGTTGACGGGCAGCGTGCGCTTACCATCAGCAGCGAACAGGCTGCCCGAGGACACCGAGAAGGGCACTCCGCCCACCATCGTCTTGCTGCCCTTACCAGCTCTGCTATACCAACCTGAGATATTTCTCTCGCTGTTGAAGTTCACACGCATGTTTTCGCCGGCATCTATTTGATCTATACCAAGCCAACTGAAGCCCGTCTCACCGCGGTCGTCAACGAACACGATCTGCACAGTTTTATCGACCCACTGAGCAGCATCCATTTCGGCCCATGTGGCGAGGTCTGTGCATGGCGGTGCCATGGTCATCAGCACCTTATTCGACGCTGCATCCCGAAGCTCCATACGGCACAAGCCATCTTTACCATCGCGCCCGCTCCAACCGCGCCACTGGACGCGGATTTTAGGCACATGCAACGCAAACTTCGGTGAGTATATGGAGCCCTTTTCTTTTTCACCGCAGGTCAAGGTATTCAAACAAGCCCGAGTGAGCCGATCTTTGGTGATCGTCCATATACCTAGATCATTTTTAGGGCTGAGCATCACCACATTACGCGGATGTGTGGACTTGGGCATGTTCAGCATCTCCACTTTAGCGATACCCGTCCAGGCGAACATGGTTCCTGGGCTATCGTCACGCAGCTCAAGACGAATGGTCTTGCCCTTCTGATCGGCCACAGCTAAAATGACCGTCGCAAAGGGGTCTTGGTCTGGAGGACTTACTGAGCTTAGCACATTCCCGTCGGCATCCAGAACCCGCAGTTCGCACGAACCGCCGCCGCGAGCTCCCGTCCAGCCGTTCAGCGTGATGCGCAGCACTTCACCTGTCACTGGATACGCAGGCGAAATCAAGCTGCCGGTTGAGGTCTCTGAGCTTTCATAATGCGGTGATTCCGGGAAAGGGTTACCGGGACGCTCCCTCACCTCCAGCCGCCAGCCTGGGTCGGCTTTCCAGCCGTTCCACCCAGCGGAGCCGCCAGCCAGAAGCGTTTGGGATTGCGCGCCAACCGCTGCCGCTAATAATAGTCCCATACATAACACGTTACGAATGAGTGACATCAGATCATCAACCTCCATGCGAGCCAGTCTCTGCTTACTGAGGCTATTCTACCCCGCGGATGGTCATTGATGAATCCGCTTTTGAGCGTTTTGAGGAGTTGCGCAAATGTATCCATATCACCGGCACATAAAGACATATGGTGACACCAATGAAACGAGTCAGTTTGATGGAGTTGTGCACGGTTCGGCGGTGCTGATTGCAGAGGTGCTAACTGCTAAATGCGATCTGATTCAAACAAGTGTAGCGGCTGCCAGATGGCAGAAGCTCACTGGACATGATGGACAACCGATCGACAGTTAACGGAGGAAGGGCCGGAAACACCTGGGCATTTACCACCTGACTAAGGGCTTCAAGATGACACTGCGGGCGTAGTCGGGCTAGAGTGATATGACCGGTAAACTGCTGGCTTGGGGGCAGCTTCAACGACTTCATCGCAGAATCAACGCGGCCATTGAGCATATTCAACTGCTCCAAACCAGACGACGGAACCAGCCATATCATGCGGTTTGACTTTATCTGCAGTTTGCCGAAGGTCATCTCAAAAGGCGGCTGCTCAGAGATCGTCTGACGCAGCGCATTCTCAAGATCGGGCAGTTTCTCTGCTGGGTAGTCGCCGATAAATCTCAAGGTAATGTGCAGTTTAATGGCGGGCTCCCAGCGCACGGTGCCACGCGTACCGCGGTGCTCAACAGCGCGTTGGATGGCGCTCATTGCGTCTCGATATCGCTGACCAAGCCTGTTAGCAGGCAGTTCGTAGGCGATAAAGAGACGCATGTTTTCGGATGAGCTCATCCGGTTTAGCCGCGTTTACGCATCGGTGCAGAACTCTGTCCTTCTGGATACGGTTGTCCGCCTAATAAAACAATCTGCTCACCGATACGTTCGCCCAGATAGTTCGCAAATGCCTCCATCGGCTCCTTGTCACCTTTATACGAATCACAAAACTGTTGATAAGTAATCGGCTCGCCATACTTGATGGTGACTTTGTATGGCTTCAGATAGCTGCCGCCAGGTGGCAACGCTTTGCGAGAACCGATAATGCCCGCTGGAACCACCGGAGCACCGCTGAGTTTAGCGATGAGCGACACACCGCGCTGCATGGGATGCAGGTAGCCATCATCGCTGCGGGTACCTTCTGGAAACAGGCACAGAATATGCCCTAGCTTCAGCATCTCAACGGCTTGACGCAGAGCGCGGCGGTCTGCGCTGTTTTGCGCAACCGGCATGCATCCTCCCCGCCATATAAAGAAGTTCACGATAGGAATTTCAAACAACCCAGATTTCCCTAAATAGGTAACCACGCGATTAAGTAAACTGGCAGCCACCATGGGCGGGTCGATACCGCTGATATGATTCGGTGCAATGATGCACGCACTGTCAGGGACATTTTCCATCCCGATGACTTTAAGCCGGTTCCATGGCTTCATCACACTCCAAAAGAGATGCCTGATGAACCAACTCCCTAAAGGGGTTACACCCGGTTGTAAGTATTTCGCATTCATTCTGCGCCTACCTCGCTTCGACTTAACCATATTGCTTCGATCTTGGCCACGACTTCGTCGATAGATAATCCGTCTGTCATGACCTTCACCGCATCAGCCGCCATCAACAATGGAGCTGTCTGCCTGTTAGAATCGCGCTCGTCGCGTTCGCGCATTTCGGCCGCGATTTGCTCCATATCCTGAGGAGTGCCCCTCTGCTGCAGCTCCAGACAGCGCCTTCTGGCCCTTTCTTCCGCGCTGGCATCAAGAAAAATCTTCACCCCAGCGTTCGGGAAAACCACTGTGCCGGTGTCCCGCCCTTCTACCACAGTGCAGCCGCGGTTGCCGATCTGTCTTTGCATATCCAGCAAAGCCGCTCGCACAGCTGGGATAGCACTCACAACGGACGCAGCCTGCGAGACTTCCGGTGTTCTGATCTCTTTTGTGACATCGGCACCATCCAGCAGCACATGCTGCACATCCTGACTTGGGCGAAACACAATCACTGCCTTCTGCGCGATGGAAGCCACCTGAGTGTGCTCAGACAGCTCAACGCCTTCCGCCAACGCCTTGAACGCCACACATCGGTAGATTGCACCGGTATCAAGAAACTGATAGTTCAGCTTACTTGCCAAAAGCCGTGCGATCGTGCTTTTTCCGGCACCAGCAGGACCGTCGATCGTGATGATGGTGGTATCCAAGCTCATTGTTCTACCTCTACATTAGCGATTTTTGCTAACCTCTGCCAGTAATCGGGGAAAGTCTTGTTGACGCATTCCGCGCCATCAATCACAATTCCCGGCACCTTTAAAGCGATCAGCGAAAATGCCATCGCCATGCGGTGATCTTTATATGTGTTCACATTGCCGCCATGCAGCTTACTGGGCCACACTTTAAGGCCGTCAGCATACTCCTCAACGGTGGCGCCAAGTTTAGCAAGCTCCGTGCATACCGCGCTCACGCGGTCGCACTCCTGCTTGCGGCTGTGCTCCACACCCCGTATTTCTACCGGGCTGCTCGCAAAAGGCGCAATCGCCGCTAAGGTCAAAAAAGTGTCGGAGATATCCCCCATATTCACGGAAATACCCTTAAGCTCACCGACGGACTTCACGGTCAGCCCACTCGAGTCGGTAATGACTTCGCAGCCCATCTGCTTCAGACACTCGACAAACCGAACATCGCCCTGCAGCGCATGTTCGGGGATATCCGGCACCGTAGACTGACCTCCGACAAGAGCTGCGGCTGCCCAAAAGTAGCTGGCAGCTGTGGCATCCGGCTCAATGGTGTAGATATCTTGGTGGAATGGCGCCGACTGCGAACGCGAATAACACTGCCCGCAAGGGATGGATATCGTATCATTCTGCCATTCCAGGTTTACGCCAAACTGATGCATCATCCGAAGGGTCATGTCTAGAAACGGCTTCGATACTATTTCGCCTTGGAGCTTGATCACTGTATCACTCTTGTCATATGGCGCGGCAATCATCACGGCGCTGATAAATTGGCTGCTGGTGGATCCGCGCATCACCACCTCGCCGCCCGATAGTCCCGAAGCGCTCACGGTATACGGCATATAACCAGCCTGCTCAGATTCGGTAATGACGGCGCCTTGCGCTCTTAATGCACCGAGCAGCTCATCCATCGGACGCTGACGCATTCGCGCCACACCATCAAGCGCATACTCACCTTGCCCTAGGCATACCGCCGCCGTAAGGAACCTCGCCGCGGTGCCTGCATTCGCCACATATAGTTCCGCTTGGCTCACAGGTATATGCCCCTCTGAGCCATGAACCCGAATATCACCGTCGCCGGTTCGTTCGGTGGGTATAGCCAACCGGTTGAGTGCATCCTGCATGACTTCGGTGTCTTCGCTGTGCAGCGCACCCCGCAGTGTTAAGCGGGCGTTACCCAGTGCCGCCATCAATAGGGCGCGATTGGTAATACTCTTGCTGCCAGGAACTGGAGTGACCGCATGGAGTGGTGTCGTAACAGGGGTTATCGCTGCTCTCATTTCAGTCGAAGTGCCTCTTTTCGTGCTTGCTGCGCCAAAGCAAACATATGGGCCACAGCCTCTTTGTCACCCCGTTTGATGGCATCACGAACCTGCTCCAGTTGGGTGATGAACTCGCCTATGGTGATGTCAATCTGCTGGGAGTTCATTTTGAATATGGTGTGCCATAAATCGGCGGAGCTTTCAACCACCCTCGTGACATCGCGAAAACTTCCGGCAGCTAGCTTGGGACAAGGGCTCCCCTGCATCAAAGCACCCATCGCTAATGCCAACGCATGAGGCAGATGCGAGCTGATCGCCACCGACTTATCATGCTTCTCGGGGGTTAGGATGACCGCTGTGGCGCCAAGCGCACCGATAAGGCTCTGCATCTTGCGCAGCGCCCACTTCGGGGTGTCGTCTGTGGGGGTCAATGCCCATGTCGCGCCATCAAATAATGTCTCTTCGGCATACTCAACGCCGCCTTGCTCTTTGCCCGCCATGGGATGCCCGCCGATGAAGCGCTGTGATATTCCACTCTGTGACGCAGCTTGCACGATAATACCCTTCACACTGCCCACATCGGTGATGATCTGCGACTCCATCTCTCGCTGAGGCCAGTTCAACAGAGTGTCTTGAATATGATCCACCGGACTGCACAACACGATAAGGTCGCACTGGTAGGCGGCTTCATGAAGGCTGAGACTGTCATCAACAGCTCCTAGCTGTTTCGCCAGAGCCATTCGTTCGGGATTGCGGCCGATGCCACTGACCTTGTCAGCTAACTGCCAGCTGCGTAACGCCTTACCTAATGATCCTCCGATGAGACCCACACCGTATATGGCCACATGGTTGAATAGAGCGCTCATGAGCCATCGGCGACCTTGCGCCCTACCGCTTTCGCTACCGGCTTCAGCTGTTCAATCATTTGATGGAACGCATCAAAATCCAGCGATTGTGCACCATCATTCAGCGCTTTTTGTGGACATGGATGAACCTCTACGATGATGCCATCGGCTCCTGCGGCTATCGCCGCGCAGCTTAGCGGAGGCACCATCTTGGCGCGTCCTGTGGCGTGCGACGGATCGGCTATCACAGGCAAATGGCTCAACTGCTTTGCTGCGATCAGCCCATTGATATCAAAACTGTTGCGTGTGTAAGTTTCGAAGCTGCGAATGCCACGCTCACACAAGATAATCTGGAAGTTTCCGCGAAGCGCGATGTATTCCGCAGCCAGCAGCCACTCCTCAACCAAAGACGCCCAACCGCGCTTAAGCAACACCGGCTTGCCTGTTCGGCCTACCTCTTGGAGCAGTGAGAAGTTGGACATATTCCGCGTGCCAATCTGCAGAATATCCGCATACTGAGACACCATCTCCACATCGCGGGTATCCATCACTTCAGTGACCACCGGCATATCAAGCCCTTGGCCCACTTCTGCCAGAATTTTAAGACCAGTCTGCCCCATTCCATGAAAGGCGTATGGGCTTGTGCTGGGTTTGAAGGCTCCGCCGCTGAGAATATTCGCCCCGGCCGCTTTCACAGCCTTGGCAGTATCCCACATCATCTGCTCGTTCTCGATGGCACATGGACCAGCCATCACCACAATATCATCGCCGCCGATACACACATCCTTCACGTGAATGCGGCTCCCCTCGGGAGCAACCCCGCGTCCAACCATCTTATATGGCTTTGAGATAATCACCACGCGATCGACATAGGGCAGCGCATTGAGCTGTTCGGCAAGGTTCTTCTTGTCCTCATCTACGGCTCCGATGCAGCCGACAACCGTGTGCTCAACACCTCGCGAGATATGGATATCCAGTCCGCGCCCTTCCAAGAACGCTGATAAAGAACTGATCTGCGCCTCTTGAGCATCGCTACTCAACACGATAATCATGTCCAACTCCCCAAAATGTCGCTATTTCGCTCATTATTATTGTAGCATGACCATCATTCCAGCCATCCGACACCTTAATATATATGATGTTATACCACCAACTTCATCGTCGTAATCGTTCGGTAACAAAAAATTACACCGATGATGTATAGACTCCGGTACAATACATTATTGATTGGGAGGATATATACCATATGAATAAGTCTCGCCAAATCGCTCTGATTCTCATTATGATTAGCGTGGTTTTCGCTCTCTTCGGTGCCGCCATGCGCTGGCGCGCGGAGCGAAACAGTCGAATGGTTGGTATCGCACTAGATGACCAGCAAGTGCTTCAGATCGCCGCCGACAGTGGTTCCACACCTGCTGCGGTGCTTCGAAGCCTTCGCAGAGCCGGTGCGACGTCCATAGCGATTTCCGAGATCAGCATCGGTGACCTCCTAACAACGGGCGATGTACAGTGGCGCAGTCCTAACAGCTTAATGGTAAGCAACTCCAACTTGATTCAGCAGATCGCCAAGCGACTGAACGGGCAGCTGGTTTGGTCCGCAAAGGCAGCTAAGCCCCAAATTGGTTATCTGTGTATATATGCTCCTGCACCACAGGGAGGCATCGTCAGTTTTCAAACGCTTATTTCGCCTAATCAACTAAGCCAGACCATGGTTGGGCTAGACCGTCGGCTAATCTCTGCAGCACACGAAACCGGCCTGCAGGTCGTTGCCCGCTTTCGTAACAGCCCAGTCGCTGCTAAAGAATACATCCGAAGCCGTCTGGACGATGCAGCCGCCTGCGATGCGGGCGTCGTGATTTTCTCGGCAGACGAAGTGCTCGGTTTCCGCGACCTTCTCAACTTCACACGCGACCAGATGAAGGCCAGAGTGCAGCTTTATGGCTCCATCGAAATGGGCAAGCAGAAGGGTGATCAAGCGCTGACCGCAAAGATGCACGACTGCATGGTGCGCGTACACTCAATCCCAGTTGCCGAGATGGGTACCCTCACGCCTGCAGAAATGCTGGACCGCTACGAGCGCGCGGCCAAAGAACGCAACATCCGGCTATGCTACGTGCGAATTCCAAGCGTAACCGACGAAGACCCACAAATGGGTATGGTGAACTTTGTCAGCGAGCTGAAAGCATCGCTGGAACACGGTGGTATGGGTGTTGGTCGTCCTAAACCAGTTCTAGACCCTTCTGTGCCCCCCATCGTAAATGCACTCGCAGGCGCTGCAGGGTTAGTTGCCTTGCTTCTGTTAATGGAATCTTTGTTTGTGCTGCCGGGAAATCCCATGCTTACTCTGCTGGTATTCCTCATCGGAACGGTGTTAGGTTTGTCAGGACAGACAGGCTTAAAGATTTGTGCGTTGTCGGCCGCAATCGCCATGCCCTCTTTGGGTGTCATCAGCATCAAGCTCACCCAGGAGTGCCGATGTGCCCCCATTAAACATGCTATTCAGTTACTGCTGACAATGGTGTTATGGGGCTTAGTCGGTGCACTGCTGGTAATCGGCAGTTTGGCACATATCGACTTCATGGTGAAAGCCAACCAGTTCGCCGGTATTAAGTTTGCTCACATCGCACCGATTTTGGCAGCAGCCTGGTACTGGGGCCTTAACGTGAACGACTGCACCTCACCAAAGCAGCTTACCGAGCGCATCAAAGAGCTATGGAAAAACATCGCGGGATACCCCATTACAGTGGGTTTATCGGCAGGATTGATGCTTGGTTTGGTGATCATCGCCGTTGTGCTGATGCGCACCGGTAATGAGCCAGGCGTGGGCGTAAGCCCCATCGAGATGAAATTCCGCAGCCTGTTGGAGTGGATCATGGTGGTCAGGCCGCGAACCAAGGAGTTCATGGTAGGACATCCCGCAATGGTGCTTGCGATTACGTTGGCCGCATTGGGACGCCCAAAATGGTGGTGGATGCCTCTGTTGCTGCTCGGTGCACTGGGACAGGCATCGCTGGTGAACACCTTCTGCCATATCCATACCCCGTTGGCCATTTCGTTCATCCGCATGATATACGGCGTGGTGCTCGGTGCCATCATTGGCTGCATACTCAGCCGGTTTGCTGTCTACAGCATCAATAAGGCGGAGGCTAAATCCGAAAGCTAATGAATCAACCAGGCGCAGTAACCTGCGGATATATCGGATTTGGCAACTTAGGTGATGAGGCTGTACACAGCGGGTTAATCAACTCCATTCGTGCGGCGCATCCCGATTGGCCTCTTCGCGTGATGACCAGTGATGCCGAACACACGCGCACAACCTATGGTTGTGAGACGGTTGACCGCATGAATATGCTGGCGATATGGAAAGCCATGAACAAAAGCCGCCTTTTCGTGCTGGGCGGCGGCAGCCTGTTTCAGGATGTTACCAGTCTGCGAAACTCACTCTACTACGGTGTGATGGCCATGATGGCAAAGCGGGCCCATTGCCATGTGATGTGGAGCGGACAAGGTATTGGCCCAATCCATCGCCAATGGCTGGGACGCTGGATTGCCAAACTGGCATCACAAGCGGATTCGGTCTGCGTGAGGGATCAGGAATCGGCTGACCTTCTGTCTCGTTTTGGTTATCGCGGCGCGGTTGCGGCGGCCGATCTGGCGTTCCTCATGAAGACGCCATCCTGCAAACCGCGCAACGGCTTCATAGCCGTGGCGCCAAGGGAAACTTTTAACCTCGATGACGAATTCTGGATGGTGTTCGCTGATGTGCTATCCAAAACCTGTGCCAAACACAATATGAAGCCGCTGTATATCGCCATGCAGCCAAATGAAGATACCCAGCTTTGTCTGCGTCTGAATAGCCTGGTGCCCGGCGACCTGCTCATCGATGCGGTATCACCCACTCAAGTGGCAACGGCCATTGGCAGCTGCAAATTCGGGTTGTCGGTTAGGCTTCATGCGCTCATTATGGGCTGTATTTGCGGTATACCCAGCGTCGGCATTGCTTATGACCCCAAGGTCACAGCAATCTGGAAAGCGGCCGTTCCAGAGTTGCTGGTAACTCCAGGGCAAAACAACCGTCTAAGTATTGAAAGCGCGATAGATACCCTTGTATCCAATATCGGTATGTACGATCAGCGTATTCGAAACTTCAGCAACCAACAACGTGAGCTCGCGAGCACAGCTTTGAACCAGCAGCTCCGTGCAATGGAATAGCACTTGAAATACTCAGCAATACTAGCAGTTCTTGCGGCGGCCTCTATCGGATACGCACAGGATCTACCAAAACCGGAATCGCCCAGTCTTTTTCACGTTCAGTCAGATAGTTGGGTGCCCGATAATCCGTGGCTAGCCTCGGAGGCGCCTGAGGCGCTGGTTCGCGGCTGGCTTGTGGAGGCCCGCCTCAACCCTTCTGGTGTGGAGGCTGCGAAGCGAGCCAAAGTGGTGACCCCACTTTTCAGCGGTAAAGGTCCGTGGACATCCCGCCTGAAACAGCATCTCGCCGACTCCATCAAGCTGTCTGGACGCCAAACCTTCAGTTACCATGTGTCCTCTATCAGCGGAGACAACACTTCGTATAACGAAACCAGTTATTACGGTCAGGGTAACAAGGCGTTTAACGACTTTTCTGAGCTTTCAATTCAAGGCACAAAAGTCTTCGATGTATTGAATTTCAACATGCGCCTGAGCAACACGCCGTTCGGCAACCCTCAAGATCAAAGGCTTTCCATTAACTACGACCGAAAGTGGCTGAAACTGGATTTAGGCGATATTACCGCCAACATCCAAGGTAACGAGCTTGCAGGTATGTCAAAGTCGCTGAGCGGGGCACAGCTAACCACCACATTAGGCATGAAAGATACCAAACTGGTGGCTGTATACAGCCAAACGCGCGGCACAGTGCGCACGGTCACCATCAATGGTACCGACAGCTCGGGCCCCTACTACCTCAACGCCAGCCAGATCATCGACGGCACAGAGCGTGTGCGGGTTGATGGTGTGGAAAAGAAACGCGGAGTAGATTACGACATCGAGACATACTCCGGTATGATTACCTTCAAAGAAGGAATCATCATCGCACGCACCAGTGTGATGGAGGTTAGCTACGAGGCACAGGGCTACAACGATGGAGAGGGCACACTTCAGGGCTACCGCCTAGAAACAACGCCCAAGCAAGGCTTTACCATGGGTGTGATGCAACTAGAGCAGACACAACCAGGAAACAGCACGCTCCGCACTAAGACCGATCAGTTTTATGGATACAGCAACGCACTGGCTCCCTATGAGCTTCAGTATTCCGTGCAGCCAAGCACATCCATCACCGCAACGATAGATGGTATCCCACAAATCCGCGGTTATCAGCGCGGACAAGGCGATTTCTTCCTGGACGAAACCAACGGTTACCGCATCTACTTCAACCGTGCGGTGCCCAGCACAAGCCTGATAAAAATCACCTACATCCCAAAAGTGGACAACACCACCGCGGGGAGCGGTTCGGTCACGGGCTATGATGCAAACTGGGAGCTTGGCGGCTGGGGTAAACTCAGCTACGCGTTTGCCAACAGCAGTACAGAAAAAAGCGGCACCACAGTGGACGGATCTGGGCAGATCGTCAAGATGGAGACCACGCTGGGAAAACTGAAGTGGGCGGGCTCATATAAAGACGTTGATAACAACTTCACACCTATCCAATCGGTGGGCTTCCAACGGCAGCAAAGAGGCCTGCATAATGAAGTCAGTTATTCAGACGGCAACTATGGCTTTCAATACATCGATGAGCGGTATAAGGTGCCCAGTTACTACAGCACCACATCAATGTCGACGTCAACATCCACAAGTGCAGCAGATGACCCTGAGACGGTCACACAGCAGGCTGACGCACACTGGCAGATGCCGTCGGGACCGCTGTTCCGGTTGGGCTGGAAATCGATAGCCAATACGGGTGCCAGCACTAGTAACAGCAAACAGGACAGCACCACGATAGGGCTGACCAAAAACTTCAATGCCGTAAGCCTGAGCCTCGACTATGTCGACACCAAAGCCGACAGCAGCTATCTTTACACCACCGGATTGTCGTCGACCACATATAACACCACCAGCCAAATCATCAAGACAAACCTCAACTGGACGGAGAGCCGCCGATTTTCCTTGAACTCCATCATGTCAATCGGTAAACAAACCACGAACTCCAAAAACAGTAATGTAGCTGACGGCAGCATCAACGCCAAGTATACGCCAAACGACAGAGTTTCTATTGGCTATCAGTATTCGTTACGCGACAGCGGCACCATCGGCAGCAGCATGTATGACACACCCGGAACCAGCGGCACGACATACTTCACAGGCAGTAACCTAGGCGTTAAAACAGAGGGGCATACATTGAATGCTGCATGGAGCATCAACGATCGGGCAAGCGTAGATGCTAACCTGTTTACCAGCTACAGCGCTGGTGACAACCTCACCAACACCGATATGCGCGGTTACGACTTTGGCGTGTCACTCAAGCCTAAAGATTGGGCAGACATCAGCCTGCGCTATCTTACCCAAGATGTGAGCTATGTCGGCAGTTCAGACAGCGCTAAAAACAACACGGTAACAGGCACCCTGCGACTAGGACCGTTCAGTAAGCTGAGTTTAAGCATTGACGCACAACATATGGTTACTGACAACCAGTTTACCGACTCCACCACCAGCAGTTACCTGGGCGATCCGCACCAGATACTTGATGGATACAGCATACGCATGGACTACCCATTCCAAGAAAAGATGAATGTGTATACGCAGTATCGCACCAGTCAGCTCACGGGTAGTTATGGAAGCTCTGATAACGAGTTCACCACAGGTTACCAGTATAACTTTGCGCAGTTCCTTACACTGACAGTTGCATATAAGATGACCGACCGCAAGAACAACAGTAAGGATAGTGCCAAGTATGACTATAAAGCCGGCACGTTTGACGTCAATGTCAGCGCCCGCTTCTAGGCGCTAACTCGTCTAGCCGTTCCCTGAGAAGTCCGGTTAGCATTAATGATCCGCTTTGATAAGCACCCTATGACAGCATTCCTAAGTGCTGTCATAGGGTATTCGCCTCACGGTTCGAAACAGGGTATTATGTCACCAAGTGCGCATAGTTACTTATGGAGGACTAATCGTGACGATTCTACCTATTCCACAACAAATGCAAACACTAAGCGGTTCCATGCCCTTAGAAATGCTGCAGCACCTTTCATTAATTGCTCCTAAAGATAGTCAGCAAAAACTGCTGAAGCATATGAAGGAAGTGCTTGCCGAAGCCGGAATTAAGTGCAATATCCAAGTCAGCACATATGACACTTTTTCTATCTGCGCGGCATCTATGAAAAGCGGACGTTCTGCTGGGGCAGCCACCAACGCCACGCAGCCATTGTTGGATCTTTACAGTAAGCAGGGCTACCAGCTGGAGATTCGTCCAGAGGGTTTGGCAATAGGCGCGGGCGCGGAACAGGGACTGTTTTACGGCCTCATGACCCTGCGTCAGATGATCCTCGAAGCTCAGCAAGAGCGTCAGAACAGCATCCCCGCCGTCAGTATCATCGACTGGCCGGCCATTGAAATGCGCGGATATCAAGAAGACTACGGCCGTGATCAACTTCCTACCATGGATGACCACAAGAGATCAATCCGCCGTCTCGCACAGTATAAAGCCAACTCCTATCTTTTCTATGCTGAAGCAGACCACTTTGTTTATAAATTCGACCCTAATATCAGCCCAGACTACGACAGATTCACCATTGCTCAAGTAAAGGAATTATCCCAATACGCACGGCAATACTATATAGAACTCATCCCAGTAGTTGAGCTGCTAGGCCACTGCGAGATGCTGCTGCGCCACGAACGGTATAAGCGCATCGCAGAGATGCCGGGCGGCGGCGGAGATCTATGTCCAACGAGTGAAGAGACCTGGCAAGTAGTGGCCAACATCATAGATGAGCTCGCTCCTGCCTTTGGAACAACCTACTTCCATGCTGGTCTTGATGAGAGTATGGCGATTGGTCAAGGCCGCAGCAAAAGTGCCGTCATGAGGAACGGCATCGCGAAAGTTTACGCAGATTACTATAATCGTCTGAACCGCCAGATCAAGAAACATGGTCAAATCATGATGATGTATGGCGACATCGTGATGAACCACCCAGACATCCTGAACATGCTCGACAAAGATGTGGTGTTGATGGCTTGGGATTACGGCATCCGAGACCGCTACCCATCCCTTGATAGGTTTGATCAGCTTGGCTTCCGAACCACTGCACTGAGCGGCTTATGGGACTGGTCGCAGGCCTATCCGCTGAGCGGTGGTGCGTTCCAGAACATCGATATATTCACCAAGCAAGCCATAGAAGTCGGCTCAGTAGGTGCATTCGTAAGCGACTGGGGTGATGGCTACCGCGGGGCGAACGGTATGAACCTCAGCGAAAACACCGACAGCGGTTCGGTCTACTGCAGCTGCGTGGGTTGGCGCGGCCAGAGCATCCCCATTGCGGAATACTTCCCGCTTTTCTGCAAAACCTACTACGGCACATCCGACCCACAACTCGCTGAAGCATTGCTGTCTCTGGCGTTAGCTCAAGGAAAAGGGCTGGATAACAGCACACGTGCACTGAACATGCAGCGCGGCGACATTCTTTCCAGCATATTCGCCATGATGGACACGACAAGTAACGGGATGGACTTCTGGAAGCCGCTGGAAGCGACGGCATCCAGCGCGATAGAGACCATCAAGCGGACACGCATCCCCCGAAACGGCGACCGTATGGATGCCGTCATCGTGGCTGCCCGTCACCTTGTGATGGCCAGCAAAATGGCTTCTGCAGCCAGCACAATCGCTGCGGAACTGGTGCTTCCGAAACCGAACAATGCTCTTGTTGAAAATACCCTTCAAGGGATATTACGTGAGCAAAAATCGCTGCGTGATGAATACAAGAAAGTGTATCTGCGCCGCAATCGACCAATCAACATGATGCTGCACATCAAAGGTGTATGGGAGTACACTATTGGCTGCATCGAGACAGCACTGCGCGACAATCGCGCTGGCAAGCTGGGAATCGGCAGCCGCAAGGAACTCGCCGCAGAATGGAAGTTTGATCCTGCTGCACCTTGGGAGAGCAGCCCTAAAGGCTTAACACTAGCACCCAAAGATGGCAATGTCACTGTTGGCAAATTGCCCAGCGGAGCAGGATATGCCCATTTCGCAGCACCATCTTTGCTAAGCTGCAGTGACACCAAAAAGCTGCTGGATTTTGGCACCAATGCGTTCACATGCGAGTTGTGGCTGCGGCACACAGGCCAGCCCGAACTGCCGTATGGCAACTGCTTCGTCAGTGATGGTGCCGGATGGCGTTTCGGTATGAACAGCACCAACAAGCTGATGTTCACTCTATATGGCGTTCGCGATATGGTCTGCGACAGCGCCGTATTGCCAGCGGACGGCAAATGGCACCATACCGCCGTAAGCTTCAGTTACTGCCATTCGGTAAGGTTCTATATCGATGGGGCTTTAGTTGGGCACATGGATCTTGCAGGGCGTCCCAACAGCGTTGCTTCACCGTTCATTGCCATCGGCAACGAAGGTGGAATGAGCACCTCATTTGTTGGTGATATGGCACGCATTCGAGTGCATGCTGGAGCTCTTGAGCCAAACGAACTCGACAGCAAGCAGCAGCCAGAGTAACCAAAACGCCCGGGCTGCTAGCTTAGCATGCCCGGGCGTTTTACTATTTCTGCTGCTACTGTATAACGGTCTTGGCTTTATCTGCAGACGGCTTACGTAAACACTTCGGCAGTGTAAACTGGAAGTCGCAGCCGCCGCCTTCAGGCAGCTCTAGCCAGATATGTCCCCCATACATCTCCACAATTCGCTTCACTAGTGCCAAACCGACGCCGGTGCTGTCTTCCGCACGATTAGATCCCACCGCAAACAGCGTGAATACGCGTTCGCGATCACCCGCAGGGATGCCCGGCCCGTTGTCCTTCACACTGAAGCATTGATTTTCATAATCGTAGCTTATCTCCACTACCCCATCCTGCCGATTGACGAACTTAATAGCATTACTCAACAGGTTTTGGAATATCTGCTCCAGCCGGATGGTGTCTCCATATAGCTTGGGCAAGTGAGTGATAATGATCGTCATGGAGCTTGGCGGAGCCAACACGGAGACAACCGACTTCACTAATGCCTCGGTGTCTATCAGCTCTATCACGTAATCGCGGCTTGCCATCCGTGAGTATCTCAATACGCCGTCAACCATCGAGCTCAGTTTCTTTGCGCGTTCCGCCAGCAACGCCAGTTGCTCTTTACCGTTATCGTCTAGTTTATCCGCGTAGTCTTCCTGAACCCATTGGCTGATGTTCGTAATGGCTCGCAGCGGCGCTTTTAGGTCATGCGAGATGACATATGCAAAGCTCTGAAGCTCACGGTTAGTATGCTCCAAATCGGCTAATGCGTCCTTCAGCTTCAGGTCAGCCAGATGGCGCTCGGTGATATCCGTCAACGTCCACGTCACCATATCACCGAGGTCAGCACTGGCTACCTGCACCCGTTTTTCCGTGTGGTCTTCACAGATAATGTCAAACACTCCAGCGGCTTCGCCAGGTAAGGAGTGTATGTCGTAACGCCATTCCGGCATCACCCTCCGTGCCCAAGCATAGAAGTCTGCAAACTGTTCGAACCTATACCCAAAGCATGAAACCATGGTCGAACTATATTCAACAACTTGGCCGTCTTGCAGAACCACTGTGGGGATGGGCAGTGTTTGAACAGCTCGCGCCAACAGACGCCGCAGTTGGATCTCAGAGCTGATATCACTTAGGATATACAGCTTTCCAAGGCTCTCACCAGTGCGGTCTCGTATGACATGCTCTGTATACTGCAGCATACGGTTACCTATCTGTAATTCTTGTCGGCTATGATCCACATGAGGGATGACTTCGACGATTGATTGGCCGATTTTCTGCTCAAGTTCCATATTAAGCAGCATTTCTGCCGCATGGTTGTAGTCAATCACAGCAAGCTCGTTATCAACCACCACTACCCCATCCTGCATGGAGGAAATAACAAGGTCACGCGCTTGCGGGGCCAACATCAGCCAGTTCTTGGTGTAGATACCCCAACACACCGGCACAGACATCACGCTGAACACAGCCACTGCGTAGTTCACATGTGGGATTGGGCTGTAACCGAGGTGATACACCACACCGGCAATACAAACTGGCACAGGAACCATAGCAAGGGCAAATGTTGGCAGCCGGTAATATGAGGGCAAACTGAACAGCCTTACCAACAGCGTCACGCAGCTTGCAGAGATCAAGATATACAGATAAGGAAGAAAGATGTAATCATGCCACCAGGAGTAGTTGGCATCTACGACCCAAGCACCGCTGGCAACTTTCAGAAATCCAGGATGATCGCGCATAAGCCCTAACCATGGGTCAGTGACGGCCAATGTCG
>CAZFLA010000066.1:9578-18345 GCA_964519405.1 uncultured bacterium | reverse complement strand
TGATAATACCAACTATCAAAGCGATGTTGAATAGTTTGGTGACCGGGCTGCCGTAAACTAACAGAGCAATCAACGTTAGGATAACGGTGACTGATGTATTGACCGAACGCCCTAGAGTTTCATTAATCGACCTGTTGACCATGTCGTCATAATGCTCTTCTTTGGCCTTGCGCTTCAAGTTCTCACGCACGCGGTCGAATACAACGATCGTATCGTGAGTGCTAAATCCAATCAGCGTCAGCATAGCCGTCACGAACAGGGAGTCAACCTGCCAGCCTGCTACTGTGCCCATCACAGCGAATAAACCGCAGAGCACAAACACATCGTGAAGAACGGCGACAATGGCAGCACATCCAAACTTGAAGCCTTGCTTGACACCACCGATTGCAAACCGAATAGCGATGTAGCATAGGATAAGCAGCCAGCTAAGGCCTACTGCCTTCATAGCGCCGCGGGTCTGCTCACCAGACACAACTCCGCTGACCTGTTCAAAGCCCTGTTCAAAATCGCTGGTATTGTTGGATGCGACTGTTGCCAAGCCCTGTTTCATCTTCTCTTTATCAGCGATGTTCATGTCTCTGTTGCGCACATACACGGTGTGTCCATCACCACCGACAATCGCGGTAGCTTCTTGGTAACCCATGCTGGTAAGTTTGCTTTGAACTTGCTGAGCCGTGACGCTGCCGGTGTATTTCAATGTCAGCTCAGTACCACCGGTAAAGTCAACACCCAGCTTGAAGCCGTGCCACACATAGAAGCCTATGCCCAATACAATCAGCACGCCTGAAAAAGCAAACCAGAAGTTTCGCTTGTTGATGACATCAAGGTGGAAGTTAATACCTCGGTTGATACCGAAGTATTTAAGGTCGTGACCGACGTTCAGGTCAACAAGTGTCCATAGCATTGTTCGCGTAACAGTAATAGCTGTAAACATGGAGACGATAACGCCAAGGCCCAACATAAGGGCAAATCCCTTAATCGATCCATTACCCATGTTCCACAAGATAATACATGTGATGATCGAGCAGATATTGCTGTCGAAAATCGCAGAGAACGCTCGCTTGAAGCCATCATCAATGGCTTGCTTGATGGTCTTGCCGTTTCGAAGCTCTTCTTTCAAACGCTCAAAGATCAGCACGTTAGCGTCAACCGCCATACCAACCGACAGAATGAACGCCGCAATACCCGGAACAGTAAAGGTTGCTCCCAGGAACTTGTAGATGGCCAAGCTGAATAACGCGTATAGCGCAAGTGCAATACACGCTACCAAACCAGGCAGCAGATAAAAGCTGACCATGAACACCAAAACCAAAGCGAAGCCGACTAATGCAGCAACTAAGCTCTGGTGGACAGCCTCTTTACCGAGGGTTGCACCGATCTTGCTTGTTTGAATAATCGACAGTGGCACAGGCAGCGAACCGCTGTTCAGCAGGTTGCTGAGGTTAGAAGCTTCTTTCATGGTGAAGCTGCCCTCAATAACGCCCTTGCCTTCCGTAATTGCCGAGTTAATTACCGGAGCAGAAATGATGTTGTTGTCCAACACAATGGCGAGGATGTCACCGATGTGGATTCGAGTAAAGTCACTAAATGCGCGAGCGCCTTCGGTGTTGAACTCAAATGCTACTGTCGGTTTGCCAGTACCATCGGTTTCCACGCGCGTCTTAATAAGGTCTGCACCAGTCACAACCAACTGTGAGTCGGTCTTCAGGAAGTCGGCCACAGGAATGCGCTTATTCTCGATGGTGTCCACAATATCCGTAACCTGTTTACCGGAACGGTCTACAGATTGACTAATGGAGTATCGTGCGTTCCTGTTGCGTTCTGTTTGAACAGAGGGCAAATACCGGAACTCGAGCTGCGCCGTGGTCTGGATGGTGCGTAGTGCATCTTGTTCGTTTACGATACCGGGGAGTTCCACAACGATGCGGTTTTTGTCGACCTGCTCGGTGATGACCGGCTCAGTAACGCCTAAACCATCAACGCGGTTACGTACGATCTTGGAGACCGCACCTAGCTGTTCGGGCGACCAGCTTTTCTGCTTTTCAGGGGGAAGCTTATCCTTCTCAGCCTGCAGGACAACTCGCACACCGCCCTGAAGATCTAAGCCTTGTCGGAACGGCATTTTTACAACGCCAAATATCGCGATAATGGTGGCAACTGCAATAACAACCCACCACCGCATGTGTGTGTTCAATCTGAACTCCTCCACAGATACCAAAAATGGTCATGAGAACCTAAGGGCATTATACAAAACGGCTTTGTCAAGTAGCAAACTTAGCGCCTTTTATGTGCATATATGTTATACAAACGCTATCGCAGCGCCACAGTGATGGTAATGCCATTACAGCGTTTATGTTGTATACATTTGTATATAGCAAAGCCAATAAATGCCAAACAGCCGATAGACATCGGCTGTTTGGGGTGATAGCGTATTAACCACCATGACAGCTAGTTCACTGTCATGACAATCATCGTATATTTACCTATTGCGGTAATACTGGCCCCTGGGTTCCGTCAATGAAGCGCATATATGTTTTAAAGTGCCATGGGTCATTCTGGTTGATGACAAACACACGAGCGCCTCTTGTGCGAACATTATTCGGATCATCATCGGCCAGGTTATATGATGCCTTTGAGTAAGTATTCGATGCATCATATCCCAGCGTGATACCCATCCAGTTGCCTGCGAAGTTATTGATGTGTTCGTGACCGCAGAACACACCCTTCACATCACCGCGTTCGAGGATAGCAGCCAAAAGACCGCTATTCACACTGCTGCTGCCGATGCCTTCGTGGCGATCGCCGACATCACGCTTTGCCCCGATCAAGTCGATGAACTCACGAATCGGCATATGGAAATACATCAGTCCAGGAATCTTCGCACCGTATTTCTCTTCCATCTTCTTAGAGGTTGAATAATACCACCACACCTGGTCAGTGTGAATCCAGTCATATTGGTACCAGCCATTATCGGCTTTATCTTTAGGCAATCCTTTGGTGAACTCCACGATGTTCGATGGAGCATACATATTAGAATCTAGCAGCCACAAATTGAAGATGGGCTTTTTGCCGCTATTGTCTTTAATGGAAAGACAGTCGTTGCCTGCACCAAATACATTCTTAGGGCCCACTTTGTTCATGTTATATGGATATTTGGAGTAAGCCGTAATCATATCTCGTCGCGTGAATGGCAGCTTCATGCGGAATTCCGTATCGTGGTTGCCCAACACCACTGCCCATGGCACATGGTTCTTTTCGAACACGGAAGCAACTTGAGACATGGCCTGCTTCACGTCGTCTACGCTGTTAATGGAACCATCGTAGCCTGCAATACAGTCGCCGCCGATAATCACCATATCTGGCTTTTCAATCTGCAGCATTTTCTCAGACAACGCCATAGTTCGTGCATCCATTTGCTTACCGTCTTGCAGATCACTCATCATAATAACTTTAAATTCGCCTGAAGCATTAGCTTTTAGGTTTGGCTTGGCTAATAAACTGCCTACACTAACTGTGACCAATGCCGCCAGCATTACTGCGGTAAGGCCATTCTTACCTACGCTCATATTGATGCCTCCGATACTATCTATTCAGTAAAATATACCACCTACTATTCTACGGCTAACATCGGTATTTTCTATACAAATGAACCATGTCTACGGATTAACCGCTATAATGAGGCCGATGCTTGTTCGCAGACGCTGGCAGTGGTATATTTCCTACAATGGGTCATCGTCGCAGCTATACAGAAAACCAAATACCAGCTTTGTATAAGCACATATGGGGTTAATTATGACAATATCATCTAAGGAACTTGTATCACTCGCGATACAGCGAGCTAACCCGCCTAAAACGCCGATCTACTATTTTAATAGGAACCTTGAACGATCCGACACCTGGTGTGTGTCATACGCCGGCGACAGCCGATTTATACCTACGCAACCCAACCAATCGGAATGGGGGTATGTATGGCATGTTCTTGACGGCACAATGGGGCAGCCGACCAACTACCCATTACAAGACTGGAGTAATATCAGCAGCTATATCCCTCCAGACCCATGTGCACCCAGCCGCTATACACACCTTGCCGCAGAAATAGCTGCACATAAAGACAAGTATATGATCTTCGGGATAGGCATATCGGGTTTCAACCAAGCCACATTCATTCGCGGATTCGAAGAGTTCATGATGGACCTCTATGAAGAGCCTGAACGGGCCGAGAAGGTGCTGGACATGGTGTTCGGCTTTGAAAACAGCATCATTGAGCAAACCCGCAACTACGACATCGACTGCTACAAGTTCGGCGATGATTGGGGCACGCAGCAAGGTCTGCTGGTGTCTCCTGCCATATGGCGAAAGCTCTTCAAGCCGAGGTATGCTCAGCAATTTAAGCTCATCCACGATGCTGGCAAAAAGGTGTGGTTTCATAGCTGCGGACAGGTATATGACATCATAGAAGACCTTATCGAAGTAGGCGTTGATGTCATTGAGCTGCTGCAGCCCGACCTTGAGGGTATAGAACGCATGGGCGAACAATTCGCCGGAAGGGTATGCTTTTGCTGCTCTATCGACCATCAACGAGTAGCTGTGAGCGGAACCAGAGATGAGATATTCGCATACGCTAAGAAGCTGAAGCGGTATCTTGGAGCACATGGAGGCGGGTTCATCGCATATATCGAGGATTACGCCTCACTGGGTATGAGCGACCAAAACTACCACTGGATCTGCGAAGCCTTCGAAGCACTCAACGCCTAAACCGGGATATTAAGGAGCAGTTATTTGAAACCCCATTACCTGTGGATAGTCATATTATGTATATTTATGAGCACCGCGGCATTCTGTCAGGCGAGTGACCGCATGCACGACGTCACCAGCTCGTGGCAAGTGGATCATCAGCCGATCCTAGGGCCGTTCTACAACCTCTACAATCCCGATGTGGTGTATGAACCCGGCAAGCCATATCCATACAAGATGTGGTTCTTTGGCTGGGCCGCAGAAGAGAACAACATCAGCACAGTCGGCGGTGATGCCATCTACCATGCGCGCTCGAAAGACCTGACGCACTGGGAGGTGTATGCAGGTAATGGCAAATGGGACACAAGCGGCGACCCATCAAAGTATGTATCTGTTTTGCACCGCGGTAAAGAAATATGGAACTGCTGGGCGGCTGGTGATCCTTCCGTGGTTAAAAAAGGCAGCAGCTACTACATGGCCTATTCATCTGTTGGTGTAGAGACCGTCAAAGAAGCTGATGGTAAAGACCACCTTAAGCTTATCAACTGCGTGATGGGTGCCAAATCCAAAGATGGCATCAACTGGGAACCAACAGCCAAACCGATATTGATATGGAAAGACGAGTTCGTGAAGCGGTGGGATATCAGCGCAGGTGAAACCCAGAAGCTGCCAGATGAGTATTATGGTTCTTACCATAGGCCATCGCTCATGTGGGATAACAACCGCTGGAAAATCTGGTTTGACTACTATCACCCTGGCACTTTTCTATCAATGGGATATGCCGAGAACAAAGGCGACTTCATGCAGCCGTCTGCTTGGAATGTGCTCCGTGCTGAGAAGCAGCCATTACTAAAAGACTATCCGAATCCGTGTGTGGTAAAGGTGGGTCGGCAGTATTACGCGCTTTCAGATGCCCCCAATTACCCAGAACAGCTAGGCGGCGATGGTCGGCTGCTAACACTGGCCGTATCGGCTAATGGAACAGACTGGAAATATATCGGGTATATCCGCCCGGAAGGCATGGCCAGTTCGCATGTTCCTCAGGCATTAGTGCTCAAGCAAGACGGCATCGAATGGCTGTATGTGTTCTACCCATGGAAGCCAGAAACGGTCAAAGACAAGCCTTGGGATTATCGCTATAAGCAGATACGCATGATGAAAATCAAGGTAACGGATTTGAAGAAACTGGCTGCCAGCGCTGCTAAGTAGGGTTACGGTCGGAGTGAAGCGACGCCGGCAGCGCCATCATTGGGATGGGCTGCCGCACTTTTTGTTACAGATTAGTTACCGGGCTGAGGGCCTTCCGGTCCGCCAGGAGCAGGCATACCAGGAAGCTGAACACCCATATCCTTCATGGTCTGCATGTCTTCCTGAGCACGCCGCATCATCCCTTCGCGCTCTTCAGGAGTCATGTTCTGCATGGCACGCATGCCTTCCACCATCATCTGCACACGAGTGCGCGAATCCATGTTGTTGGCCATATTCATCATGCCCTGCATCATTTTACCCCGTTCTTCAGGGCTCATATTCATCATGGCAGCCATTAACTTCTGTGAAATAGCCTGCATCGTCTGCGCATTGATCGCGTTGTTAGGAATGCTGCTGGGATCTGCAGTGAGATCTGCCAGGTCCACATTGCCGGCTACTGCCCATGCTGGACGGCTGTCATACACCACATACACTGGGCTCGGGCTAAATGCAGGGCTCATTTTGTCTAGGCTAGCCGCATAAGCTTGGGGAACATCAACGGACTTCACATAACTGCTGATTTTACTCGCAGTAGGATCCTGAATGATGATACCTGTGGCTTCCAGCGCCACTAATGAGCGCACCATAGCCGCTAAACGTGCCGGTTTGGGTTGTTCCATCTTAGCTCGGAAGTAGACTTTTCGCCATTTTATAGTAGGCTGCGATTTTAACGCAAGATCTAGTCCTTGTTCAAATGTCTTTGCTGCTGGATCTAGCTTGATCATAGCAGTCAGCGCTGGTTCCACAACCAAAGTTTTGTTATTTTGTTTAGCCCAGGCTGCTAAAACTGCCGAAATTGGCTTGCCGTCAGGTATCGGCTGGGCAGGACCATTGGCAGGTGCAGGAGCTGGGGCTGGCTGATCTTCTGATGGCTGCTGTGCAAAGCACACCGACGTTAGCATCAGCGCGGCGATTATCAACGGTCTTTTCACGGTCTATTCCTCCAAACATGGAATCATCTATTTATACCCTTTTAACAGAGTAAATACAATAGAAGATAGGTAAGCATGTAGGCCGCACCATCAGCACAAAGCGAGAACAGATTACTCTGTTCTCGCTTTGCTTGATGACTCGTCGAAACTAGGGAATACTAGTCTACAGCAGGTGCCTTAAAGGAATACTGTCCAGAACCAACTTCCAACACGGCTAATCCACCACTGCTGCTCACCAACCGAACACCCTCTGCACCGCTTAGCGGCTTCCCGCCTTCGGTGATGCCGGCAGCATCTTTGGTCGGCAGGTAGATTGTGGCAGTGGTGTTTGCAGGCACCTCAAGTGCCCAACTGAACACCCCGTCCTTCAGCTTCCAGTCGCTAGATATCAGCCCATACGGGCTCATGTGGGTGGCTTTGGCAGACTTGAAGTAGCCCGTCATCACCGGCCGCATGATGATGTGCTTGAAACCAGGCACGTGGTCATCCGGTGCGATACCCGCCACATATTCATATAACCAGGTGCACAGGTCACCGATCTGCATCACATGGTTGCCGGAATCCATAAGGGGATCGCCAGTGTCTCCGTTCCACAGTTCCCAAATGGTGGTGGCATCTTTTTCGAGCATGTACCCCCAACTGGGATATGTGGTGTTGGTAGCCAGTTTGAAGGCCACATCTGGCCAGCCATTATCGGTCAGCACACGCATCAGCCACTGACACCCGATCATACCGGTGCCCACATGCCCCTTAGCATCAACCAAAATCTTGCTGACAAGGTGATTTATGATCTGCTTTCGGTTTTGATCAGGCACCATACCAAACGCCAACGGAAGAATACACGAGGTTTGATTCCCATTATCATAAACACCTTTATCGGTGTTCAGCCACTTCGCATTGAAGGCCTGCTTCATTTCCGCTGCGATGCCGGTATACAGCTTTTCATCATCAGCTTTACCCAACACCGATGCAAAATAGGCCAGTTGGTTTAGACAGTAATAGAAGTAGCTTGTTGAAACCAACTGCTTATCAGTGACGCGCATGGCATCATTCGACCAGATCATTTCACGGGATTCCGGCGGCACACACCAGTCACCGTAGGTGTCTGGCGGCATAATGCCTTGGTCAATATGAACCAGCATCATGTCAGCCCACTTTTTGATGGAATCATATTCGTGTTCCAGGATCTGCTTGTCGCCATACGCACGATAGACATGCCCCGTCAAAGCAAACGCCAATGTGGGGAAGGTCACGCTGTTCGTATAGAACGCCCAGTATGCTGGTGCTAGATCGGGAATGGCGCCGTCTTCCCGCTGAGAGTCGCGGATGTCTCGCAGCCATTTCGACTCCATCGCCGCGGTATCAAACACATACATCTCACCACGCGATACCTGTGCGCGGTCACCAAACCAGCCCTGGCGTTCATCGCGCTGCGGACAGTCGGTTGGGATACTGCGGTAGTTGCCCCTCATACCCCAATAGATGTTGTGGTAGAGCTTGTTCAACATCGGGATGGAGCACTCGAAGGAGCCAACCACATCCATATCGTCATGAATGACGATGCCTTCGATGGCTGATAGGTCGGGCACGCCGGGATAACCAGTCACTTTGACATATCGGAAGCCATGGTAGGTAAACCGAGGTTCGAACACCTCTGTACCGGAACCCTTGAGCGTATACCGATCGGTCACTTTAGCGCTCCGCAGGTTTTCCAGATACAATTCGCCGTTCTCCTGCAGTTTCTCGGCGTGCTGCAGATATACTTTGGTGCCGCGTTTACCCTTAACGGTGAGTTTACACCAACCCACCATGTTCTGCCCCATGTCGAAGATGAAAACACCGTCGGCCGGAGA
>CAZFLA010000066.1:0-9568 GCA_964519405.1 uncultured bacterium | reverse complement strand
TGGCTGAAGCTTGTCCATTACCCGTATTGGCGGTGCCATTTCGGAGCACATCGGCCCGCTTGGTGCAGCCACCAACTGAGCAGGCTGCCAGTGTGACGCATCATATCCTGGTTTATCCCAACCGGGCTGCTCTTTGCGTGCGTCGTATATTTCGCCGTCATACTCGTTATTGGCCAGGATAGGTCCATCGGTGGTCAGCTTCCATGAAGTGTCGCTGATGACGGTGTCCACACTGCCATCGTCGTATTCCATCTCCATCTGCATCAACAGCTTTGGATAGCCATAGCTAAAGGTCTCGGTAGGTGCGCTGTAGCGAGGAGCAAAATACCGGCCGTTGCCCAAGATAACGCCCACGGCGTTATCGCCTTGCTTTATCTGCTTCGTCACATCATAGGTGACATATTGACAGCGCTTGTTATAGTCGGTTAATCCCGGCGACAACACATGGTCGCCGACCCTCTTGCCGTTTAGGTAGAGCTCATACAGCCCTAAACCGCATATATAGGCGGTCGCTCGGGTTAACTTGCGGCTGCACTCAAAATCGCGGCGCAGCATACGCGCGGGCAGACGCCTGTAGTCATCACCCTTCACTGGGTTGAATGGTGCCGTGGCGTTCGTGCCGTATTCCTTAACCGATATCCACATGCTGTCATCGAAGTCGGGTTTGTCCCATCCGGTCATGTAGCGTGTGCCCACTTTCCACTGACCGTCCGACACCACCAGCATGGGATCGCCTTTATCAAACTCCGCAGAAAAGGCGCAGATAATTCCCGAATGCTCTACCTTGGGATCACAGCAGCTCGCTTCAATCGCGATGGTATTTACCCCAGGCACAAGATAGCGCTCCACATCTATCTCAGAAGCCGGCGTGAAGATAGTTCGTGAGCCCTCGCAGACCGACTGGCCGTTTATCGACACCGAAAATGTGCTGTGGGTGCCGATGGTGATACGCGCACCAATAACCTCACGATCAGCGGGTATGGTGATATTTCTGCGGAAACACCGATTGGTGCCCGCAGCAGCTTGGTCATCTGCCAACCACATCCATTGCGCCTGAGCAAAAGTGTCTGAGTTTTCGCCCCCGTCCAGGCCGATCCATTGAGCCTTCCAATCGGACTGAGCTAACAGCCCCATGCTCCATGATGCGGGTTTACTCCATGCGCTTACTTTTCCGGCGGCATCCCACACGCGCACCTTCCACCAGCAATGCTGGCGAGACTGCAGCGGTTTACCTGCATACTCAAGCTGTGAAGATGCTTCAGACAGAACCTTGCCGCTGTCCCATAGATCCCCAACACCTTTTTTCAATAGCTCTGGTGTACTAGATACCAGCAGTTGGTAGGCAGTCTGTTTCTGGCCGCGCTGAGATGCTGTCATTATCCAACTTAGGCGAGGATTGAGCACATCCACTGCCAGTGGATTTACTAGGTATTCACATTTCAGCGAGTTGACAGACAACGGTGCAGCCGAGACGGGCGTAATAGATGATAGCGATGACATAAGAACCACTCCTGTTGCGATCCTTCGGAGCATTAACAATGCCTCCAGGGTATGATGTTTGCGGAAATCACTCCTCACGGGGAGATACATATCAACCGTAAGGCACCATTCATTAAGGTATCAGCAGCATCGTGATATCGCAACAGAGCAGATATATCCGGTATCTTCTTGTATACTGCTTGAATGAAACTAGGCGGAGTGACAAAACCCACGGCAGCGTGGATGGTTACCCACTGTTTAAAGCCACATTATCAGGTTTCTGTTCGTCGGGTCGTGGTTGTGGCTCCAGCGTCCTTCAAACCACACCTCACGGTGAAGCCCTTGCTCTCGCTTAACGGTTAAAGACTTCCTTTACCGTAGGGGGCTCTCACCCCCGAGGACGGGCACTTTCCCGGCATACAAACAAAAACCGGCGCGGGTGGCCGCGCCGGTTATTTAGGCGGTAGTGTTTACTTTGCTGCAGCACTCTGTGCGGCAGCGGTGGTGATGCTGAGCTTAGCCAGCTTGGCATCGAACTGCGCTTTTACGCCCGGCAGGCTGTTCAGCGACTGCCAAGGCAGGTAGAGCACGCCCTTGCGGTCAAGCACTTTGGCGTCCAGCGTTAACTGCTTGCCGTCGAGGCTGAATGCTTTTGCACCCGCTTTCGCGGCTACGGTGTGGCCTTTAGCGAGGGACTGTATGAATGACAATGGGATTATTACGGTCTGTCTTTGGATGAGACATGGCCGATGAAGCAATAGGTCCGCTTCATTCAATGTCAATTGGATGATCGGCGTTTTTGAGGCAGAAACATACTTCCCGTGTGCCTTTGCTTCTATGTCAGTTGAGTATACATACTGAATGACTTCACCATTTGTTGCATTTACCACGGTAGTTAGTGAGCTGCTATTTTCTCTGATACTGGTTCCTGTCATTGATTCAAAATCGTCTTTACCAGATACTCTACTATATATTATGTATACTGGTGTGACATCACCTGAGATATCACGATCTAGCATCGGGCCTATAACCCCAGTTACTTTGGTATGTCCATAACTTTCATAACGCCCGTCGCCAACAGGATGGTGATAGTCGTTACTGGCCCTTATACCTATAGATATTGCTTCATCTTTTGTCATCTTTATAGGCATAGGAAACTCACCTATTGGGTTATTTCTTATGGAGATATATCGCACTTGGCCTGATGCATCATTTTGATAATGGTAACTCACATTACGGTCATAACACCCGTTGGAATACTTCAGTGCATACTCGATATAGTTTGGATCTTCCACGCTTATGTACATTCGATCATAAGGCAAGTCAGGACATATCGTGCGTAATTCACTCATAGCAATGGGGGCTTTAGCCCTTCCACTCTCATCGGTATTTGATATGACTAAATTCACCATACCTGAGTCTTGGTCGATACGGTAAGCACGGTCACCCACATCCACTGATATGTATTTAAGCCCGTTGCTATCGGTAAGCGGAGTAACTGTATATGTTTTAGCATCATAATTTGAAGCATATGGCAAACTATGAATTAAACCGGTTGCTTGCTCAGTATCAATGGCACATCGCACAGGAGAAATCGACGTAAGGCATCCGGCAAAGACGAAAAGTCCTATACAGTAACTGTTGATTTTCATAATGATATCCTCCTAGGTGATATTGGTGTTTGTCAGGCCTGCATTATCAGACAATGTCGCTGTAATAGCCGACGGTGTCATATTCACGTTTGATGCCCACACTAAATAGCTTGGACTACTTCCACTAATATCGAGGTTGCCAACATCAACCCCATATGTGCTGGTTTCTAGGTCCACAGTTTCGCTGAATGCGGGGTAACTGTATGTAGCCCGCAACCTCACCTCATAGTGTGAGTTATGAAGAGAAAGCGTGTTCCACATCACTTTGTATGTTTTGGTTGCTACTTGATGTGAGTCGGTTGTGGTTGATAACAGTTCTGGCGTGGCAGTGATAGCCGTCCAGTCTGAGGTGTATGGTGAGTTGTTTTCACGATACTCCAACACTAGGCTCTGCTGGGTGGCGGCATAGGTTGTGGTGGTGTAGTTAATTTCGTGCATTCCTGCTGCTGTGGCATCGCATTTGGTGATAGCAATGGCACTGGTAGGCACGCCTACCTGGAATGAGCGTGTGACGGCAGTATCATTTCTGCTGCCGGTATCTGGTGAAAATATTGAATCGCTGTCGTCTACAGTGAGTAGGCAGGTGCAGAGCCCCTTAGCATCCGAGGCGAGGGTCCAGGATGCTAACATACCACCCGATACCGATCCGGAATCGGTTGACCATGCATACGTGCATGTGCCGGAACTGCTTCCGGTATTTGGAGTTTCGATCCAATAATCGAAATCGGTGGCTATCGCAGTCAGGCTGAAATTACTGCCTGCATGTACGACTGTTGAGGTGGGTGATATGCTTGCCGATACGCTGATGGGGCTGGGTGTTGGGCTCCAGGTCTTAGCAGCCTCAGCCCTTATTGGTACGAGGAGACTCATTGCGGCGACCGCGCATAGCGCAAGCGGTGCGCAAGCGGTGCGCAAGCGGTGCGCAAGCGGTGCGCAAGCGGGTACATAGTGAATACAAATTCAAGATACTTACTCCTTTACCTTAGTTCTGTTGACGGAATACCGTCAACATTGTTTTGATTATACCCTGCTTGCATGATAAGTCAAGACGTTTTAGAGAAACCATATAAAAAGAATCATAATTATATGAATTCTTTAACTAATGCTGTAACCAGTCGTTTGCGAGTATATTCGCTTCTAGACTGCCCATCGAACGCCTTTCATAACCGCTGCGTTTTACCGCTGTTTGGAAAACCGAACTAGTGTTCGTTTCTAATCTGACGAATATCACCTCGTATTTGTTACGTAGTAGTTGCCATATTTACATATTTTTTTGGGATTATTAACTTGCAGCCGCGTTATGTCGGTGATGGCTCCACAGTTGGCTGAATGGCGGAAGAACGCTGATGAACACAAATGAACGCAAATGAACGCGGATGGTAGGGTGCCAGTAAGCCTAGTGGGGCAAATACGTCCGATCGGTCGGCTATACCCCATAACCGGCGCCTGCTAAACCGCGGAAGAACGCAGATGAACGCGAATGAACGCGGATGGTTAGGGTACAGCAGCATTGGCATCCATGCGCCGGCCGGAGGGAAGCGACGCCGGCCGTTTTTGATGAGCCGTGCGGTGCAGGAACCCGCACGAAACGCAGTTCCCGGAGCGTCAGCTCCCGGAATGTAGTCGTGCGGGTGACTAAACCCGCGGCACTGTTACCGCAGGCCTTGGCGATGGGTTCGGTGGCCCGTCCGTGACATCGTCTGTGATGGCGTCCCGTTTCGGGCACTGCCAAAAACTCCGTCACTGCACGCTTTTGCCGACGAACTCCACATACTGAGGCGACTGTGTGAGATGCAGCTCCACGTTGCCGTCCGTCACGTTCTGCTTCGTCCGCTCACCGAACTGCGATACCACCTCAACGCGGTCAACATATGTGGCTGCCTGCGCTGTGTGAGGCTCACCAACCGTCCAAGCAACTAGTCGGTATTTATTATCTTTCTTAAACAGCAGCAGGTAGTCGTCCTCACGGCCATATGAACGCATACGGATGGCATAAGAGTATCCGTTTAGCTCTTTGGTCATGGTCTTCATCGCTAAGTAGGCAGGTTTCGGCTCTAAATTCTGGCGCACGGTGCCAAAGCGATGCTCATTTTCGTCGGGATTACTGCCATCATCTTTCCAGTCATACCATATGTTTATCCGGCAGCCGTTCATCATGTTGGACAGCGCCTGACGGACGATGTAGTCAGCCTGTGTCTGCTCCGAAACGCCCTTATTATATGTAGAAAAACCCCACTCTCCGCTGACCAAGAAATAGTCGCGTCCCTTGGCCGCATACTGAGTAATGAGTTGGCGGATCTTGGCGTATCCCGGGCCGGCGTCTTCCGGCTTAGTGCAGCCGTATGGATGCACCGAGATGACATCGGTGTATTCCAACAAGCCCAGTTTGAACGCTTGCTCCAGGAAGTTGTAGTCTAACCCTGCTGTAGCAGGAGCTAACAGGATGCTTTCAGGGTCGGCGGCTTTGATGGCGGGGTATACCGCTTTGGCAAGCTTCACGTAGTCCTCAGCATTAGGTTTAGGCTGCCAGAATCCGCCGTTAGGCTCATTCCACAGCTCCCAGATAACGCCCTTGCCCTTGAAGTGTTCGGCACCTGCTGCGGCAAATCGGGCGAAAGCGGCACGGCCCTCATCGGTGCTGGGTGACACTTTTTCATACAGCGAATTGCCGTAATCTAGTATAAAATAGGGACGAATACCCTCTGCAGCCAATGTTTTCACCAAATCATCGTATGGCTTGAAGTTGTATTCACCTTTTGTTTTCTCAATGCTGTCCCAGGCAAAGTCCATGCGTGTGACTCTAAAGCCGGCATCCGCAATCAGCCCTGCCTGCTTTGTTTCAGCACCCACAAAATGGATGTTGACACCAAGGCAATCGGGCACCTTGAACGGCGGCAGCCCCGATGCAGCCTGTGCCGCTGTTGATATCACTGCTAGTGACACCAGAGCAGAAAGTATTTTCTTAGTCATTTTGACCCTCGCAGTCTCAGCATGTGCGATACATACGCTTCTATGTGCATATTATCGCAAAGCACATCTTATTATCTTGACATCACATAGGAACGCAAGCGGTTCCGACATATCAACAACGATCACGATGTTATCTGTCTGAATGATACCTAATAAGGCAGAGGCGCAGTGTGACCTGCGCCTCATTGCTATATATACGACTGCGATTCTGTGTCGGTGATTACAGCTTCATGATCATCTCAGGGATGGAATCTGTGCGGAAGTTTTGTACGATCACAGAAGCATCCTGGCTGTATATGGGGTCAATCGGCAATGCCGGTAATGACTTCAAAGCCTTTTCCTTAATCTGCATGATCAAGTCTGGCTCTACCTTTATTGCCTTTCGGTTAATCATAAACTGGCCTTCAGGGCAGCTGTTTTCGGAGTTGTATATGGCTATGTTGTCGCCGGTTGGGGCGGATAACTCTAGATAATACTTCCCTGCAGGCTGCTGTGTATATAACCAGATATGTTGATTATCTGGCAGGTTTGTGAATGTCTCACTTTTGATGAGGTTTCCGCCTACAGAATCATATAACGAAACTGTTAAACCGGAGTTGGCAGATCCTAGTGTCGTGTAGTATAAGCCGATCTTTGCAAATCCATTACCGGCTGTAAAACTCTGACCAATAGTCCCTCCCTTTGCAAGCACCGTGACTAATTCCGGGTCTTTTCCGCCAGGGCTTACGATATTGCCGCCATCAGCATTCTGCACATCAACGTGAATACTGCGCTTTACACCTTTACCGGAGATGCTGTTCTGTCGTCGGGCAGCATCAACGGCTTGCTTTGCTTCAGATACAGCAAGAGTTAAGCGCAGACGTGCGATGAGCATATCTACATAGTGCTGTGCCGGCATAGGCATCGCGAAGTTCGGCTTCCAACCGGCTGCGATTTTCACAGCAGAGGCTTCATGTAGAACCCGACGCATCTTTACGTTATACGCTGCTGTGCCAAAATCCGACGGCCTGGGTATCGCGGACTCCGTTCCATTTTCGCATGCGAAATAGAGGTCGGTCACCGCTTTTGCATTCTGTGGTCCATACACGGCTGTGCAGAACTCATGCATGAGCGTATTCAGATCGCGCTTGGGATTAATCAGCTTTTGAGCGGCTACATATTGGTTCACAACCTGAGGCAAACCATGGAAGCACATCTCGATTGTTTGAGATCGAACGGTATGACGCGCCTCTTCTGGATACTTGCTGAGGATTCTGTCAACCGATGACATATTAATGGTGAGGTTGTCGTTCATCTCCTGGTCGCCGATATACCAACCCTTAATGTCTACAGGCCGTCCAGATTCCACAATCGTGCGCGTTTGGTCTTGGTTATAGACCCTATGCAGGGCGATTCCGATGTATTTCGGCATGAAAGTCGTGTCTAGGAACTTTCCGCCATCTGGGATAGGTCGACCGAACAAGCTGCCAGCCGGCTGCGATCCCAAACTATGTCCATAACTGATGTTTGTCATATCTATTGGTTTGGGCGAATAAAACCAGAAATCGGTGTTAGCCCAAAGACTTAAGGTGCCTGTGATGCTTGGGTTATACTTACGGAACTCCTTCAGGTATTCGTTAGTGATTACCTGAGGTGTTTTGTAAAGGTCGCAGCCATTGCTGGTGCACCCACCAGGGTCGCAGAACCGGCAGGTGATGTTATCGGCATACGGTGCGTAGGTCTTCGCAAATTCTTTGATGAAGTCCAAAATAAGCTGATGATCTTTAGGATTATTCCAGCAGTTGGTCACTTCTTCTTTATAAAGAACATCGCCCCATTGGCTTAGCGACACAAACAGGTGCCAGTCATGAGCACCTTTCGAAACCGTCAGCACAGCTCTGCGCGCTCGGTTGAACTCATCGCCGGAGATGGCGCCGTATCCGCGGCACTCATCCACCTGCACACCGTTGAATCCAAGCTGCCAGATCATCTCTGGATACGCGCGGATTTTAGCGGGATCCCAAGTTTCGTAGTTCGCATACTCAAATGGTGATCCTACCGGCGCTTGACGTCGGGCTGCCTGCCCAACATTCATCATCCGAAGTTCGATAAGCGGGTCCACAACCTCTTTCCCAGGCGTAATCGCAAGGTATCGGCCATAGTTGGCACTTTTGCCGATCAAACGCGCCACCGCAGCGCGCAGCCCTGAGGGGGTCTTGCCGATCATCGTCACAACAGGAGCTTTTGCGCCGCGAACGGCGTTGAACACATAAGCTTCGTCTTTTGTGCCTGGGGCAAAAACCGGGCATTTATCCGGTAAATTCAGAGTGCCATATGTTTTAGCCGTAGCCAGCACCCATTGCGGTCCCGCATATGATGCGTTGTATGAGTTGACGAAGTTAGGCTGAACGGCAAACTTGCGAGCCCTCAAAAACTTGATTAGGTATTTACCCATCTCCATCTCGGCAGGGGATTTGGAACAGACGATACGCACGGGCATTTTGGAATCAGCGACCGTCAACTGAGGGGCTGCACTGGTAGGCGAGGCAGAAAGTAATGCAGATGTTGAATAAGCTATGATGAGACAATCACTGAGCGTTGCAGGGATTTTCAACGGTGATCCTTCCTTTCATCTGATGTGTGCACACCGGTTATGCAAGCTCAAACACCATACACCTAACCATAAAACGTACCGCTTGACTGCAGGCAACTTGTGTTTTCCGGTGACATCACAATCTGATATGCTGAATGCAGATAGTAGTATACAAACGCATCATAGTAATATTTGACCATCGCGTTTACATTTTTCAGCGGTTGTTTACATATATCAGGGAATATCATCTATATGCGGGCAGGGGCGGTCGTAGAAGAGGCACCCAATGAGGGCACAGCCATGCTGTACCCTCATCGGATTAGTGAATTGTTACCACGTCTGAACGGTAACTGGTTCAGAATCAGAATCCTCTTCATCGACTTTCTTTCGCACGACACCATCATCTTTGGCGTCGCGAACCGCTGTATTCAAATGAATAAGCAGGTCCTTAATGTCGATAACTCCACCGATTGTAAACCAGATAGTGATTGGTATGGCTAAAGCGAAGCTGACAAACATCGGCACATAGTGCGACCATGCCCACCAGTAATCGCTGACACCGCCGTTTTTGGCTTCTAACAAGTTATATACCGTAAATATCACGAACCACAGGAAGTTAATGGCATTCCACAGAACTAAAGCAACCGCCAAAATTCGGTCGCTCTTGCTAAACTCTTCGGTGATACCCACAATCTTCTGCCATGGTGATACCTTCGTTTCGGCGTAGACATCGTCGGATTCAATTGTGTAAATACCGCGATGCAGCAGCGCCTCTATGTTGTAGTCCTTCGTGCATGTCGCCAGACTGACTGCGACATACATCAACGCGGAAGTAACCATTCCGATGAGGTACATCCACTGACCGTTGATTGGGAATGTCGGCCAAACTTTCGGC
>CAZFLA010000065.1:0-18374 GCA_964519405.1 uncultured bacterium | reverse complement strand
TATCCGCAGCCCTATGGCTACACTACTGATCCAAATGTTGCTGAACAGGTGAATGTCTCGGTAGCGGCTAACCTCAGCGCCATCGATGGCACAGTAACCAACATGAGCAGTGGCTTTGCTCGCGGACGCGGTTTTGCAAATGGCATTGCCGATCACTCCGAAGAGGCTATCAACAGTGGCCTAAACTTCCAAGAACAGTGGCAGCGAGCTTACGAACTGGATCCGCCATTCGTGATGATTACCGGTTGGAACGAGTGGCAGGCAGGCCGATGGAACTGGAATGACGACTGGGTATTTGTCGACCAGTATAACCAGGAATACTCACGCGACATCGAGCCGGCAAAAGCCAGCCATGGCGACAATTACTACAACCAGATGGTTGCCGGCATCCGCAAGTATAAGGGTGCTCCAATGCTCCCCAAGGCATCCGCAGCGGTCAGTATAGACATCAACGGTGACTTTGGCCAATGGGCGAGTGTTCTGCCAGAATACAAGCAGGTTGTTGGCGAAAGCAAAGCCCGTATCTATGATGGATCAAATGGCACTCACTATGAAAACAGCACACAGCGCAATCAGTTTTCCGTGATGAAGGTGGCTCGCGACAGCAAGACACTTGCCTTCATGGCAGAAACATCCGAAGTGATGGCGCCTCATGCCGCAGGAACATGGCTATTTATCAACACCCACCAAAACAACGACATCAACTGGGAAGGCTACAACTACCTGGTAAGGTCTGATGCCGAAACCGGTGAGATGTGGTTGGAGAAGAGCACCGGCGGATGGAATTGGCAGCGTATCGCGAAGCTGGATTACAGCCTTCAGGGCAATAAGCTGATGGTAGCCATACCAAAATCCGAGCTTGGTATAGCCGGCGAAAATGATCTGACGATCGACTTCAAATGGGCTGATAATATCCAGCAGCCCGGCAATGCATTGGACTTCTATGTCAGCGGCGACGCGGCACCAATCGCACGGTTCAACTACCGTTACACCACTAAGTAACGAGTAATAAGCATCTGCCCTTTCATGGTAAGCAGGTTAGATTTGCTTACCATGAAGGCGACGCACCCCACACGAAAACAGCCTCCCACAGCGATACACTGTGGGAGGCTGTTAAAACTAAAGCTTCAGAAATCAGAGGAACTAGATAGCCATAATATCGGCTTCTTTGCTCTTCTCCATTTTGTCTAATTCGCCAATGTATTTATCAGTCACTTTTTGCAGCTGCTGCTCAGCCCGTTTGACATCGTCTTCCGATATCTCTTTTTTCTTCTCAAGCGCCTTGATCTGCTCAATAGCTTCCCTTCGCACGTTGCGAACAGCTACGCGCTCTTCTTCGGCTTTCTTTTTGAGAAGCTTAACCATTTCTTTACGTCGCTCTTGTGTCATTTCAGGCACTTTGATGCGGATGACTGCGCCATCATTGGTTGGAGTTAGGTTAAGATCCGATTTGGTAATGGCCTTTTCGATAGCTCCCAACGTGGTTTTGTCATACGGTGTGATGGTGAGCTGCCTTGGTTCTGGAGCCGCAACATTGGCCATATGTGATAACGGAGTAGGGGTGCCGTAGTATTCAACCGTAATCTGATCCAGCATCTGGGGGTTGGCACGCCCTGTGCGGATGGTGGAGAAATTCTCACGAGCCTTTTCGATGGTGTGAGTCATTTTCCGTTCGGTGTCTTTGATAATCTGATCTACCATTTTTACCCTCCTACCTGTGTTCCGATAGCTTCACCCTGCAATACGGCCTTAATAGCGCCTGGTCGGGCGATATCAAATACCATTATCGGCATGTTGTTTTCCATGCACATTGTCATGGCGGTGAGGTCCATTACTTTAAGCTTTTTGGCCACGGCCTCTTCGTAGCTTATACTATTGTACCTTTTCGCGTCGGGGTTTAATTTCGGATCGCTGTCATAAATACCATCAACATTTGTGGCTTTTAAAAAGGCATCGCATTTAAGTTCCAGAGCTCGCAGCGAACTAGCTGTATCGGTGGTGAAGTAAGGATTGCCGGTACCACCAGCCAGTATCACCACTCGTCCCTTTTCCAGGTGCCGAATCGCCCGACGACGGATGAAGGGCTCGGCCACTTGGGTCATGGTGATCGCTGTCTGCACTCTTGTGGGTTGGCCTAGGCTTTCAATAGCATCTTGTAAAGCCATAGCGTTGATGACGGTGGCTAACATGCCCATATAATCGCCTTGTGAGCGATCCATGCCCTGTTTAGCGGTGTTTCCGCCGCGGATGATGTTGCCGCCGCCGATGACGATGGCAATTTCGGCACCGAGCTTGGCAGCTTCGACGACTTCACCAGCTATCCGCGAAATGACTTCGTAGTTAAGGCCCACGTGCTGCTCTCCGGCAAATGATTCACCGGAGAGTTTCAGCAAAACGCGGCGCCAACGCAGATTAGGGGTTTGCGCGGCGTTATCCATAATTTACTTTTGCGCCTCACCAACTCGTAAGCGTACGAATCGGTTGATCTTAACACCAGTTCCCAATGCCTTGGCTGCTTCTGCAACTACCTGGCGAATGGTCTGCTTCTCATCGCGAATATATCGGCTGTCAAGCAAAGTAATTGTTTCAAAGAACTTGCCCATACGGCCTTCCACGATCTTGGTAAGGGCGGCGGCTGGCTTGCCTTCGTTAAGAGCACGCTGCTTCTGGATTTCCTGCTCAGTATCAATCTCAGACTGATCAACAGAATCGCGATCCAGATACTTAGGTGCAACAAACGAGATGTGCATGCTAAGTTCGCGGGCCACGTGAGCCAGTTCCGGCTTCTTCAATGCTTCTGGGTCCTCAACCACTAATTCGGTGAGTACACCAATCTGTGAACCTGGGTGAATGTAGGCATCCACAAATGCGTTTTCTACACCTGTGTAGCAGATATAGCGGCCCAAGCCCATTTTTTCACGAATCTTGAGCACCAGATTCTCTAGTTTGGTACCAATGGCAGCGCCATCAACTTCAACAGCAAGCAACTCTTCGTTGCTGCCGGTCAGCTTGTTGTCCTTAACAGCAGTAACCATTTCTTCAGCCAATGCAATGAAGTCTTCGTTGCGGGCTACGAAGTCGGTCTCGCAATTTAGCTCAACCAAGGCACCTGTGTTGCTGCAGCAAGAAACGGCGGAGGTAATGATACCCTGTGCAGCCGTTCTGTCTTCACGTTTGCTTACGCTCGCCATACCGCGTTCGCGCAGCAGTATGCGGGCAGCTTCCATATCACCATTGGCTTCGGTAAGGGCCTTCTTGCATTCCATCATGCCCACACCAGTCTGCTCGCGCAGATCCTTAACCATAGAGGCGGTTATTTCCATTTAATTGAATTCCTCCTAGATGCAATGCGCGGGGGCCAAAGCCCCCGCGAAAGAGAACAGGTTATATAGTTGCTTAGTTCTCTGGGGTATACAGGCTGCTGTACTCGTCAGATGATTCTGGCTTCACAAGCACGTCAGGAGCTTTTGCAGCTTCTTCTGTAGCGCTTACTTCTGCCACTTCGTCAACATTTGGCTTTTCTTCGGATTCAGCCTCTTCTGCAGGAGCTTCCTCTTCGGTAGCTTCAGCAGCGTCCCATTCAGCCTGCTTGACTTCGATCACGGTGTCGGCAATGCGGTTCACCATCAATTTGATGGCGCGGATGGCATCGTCGTTACCAGGAATGATGTAGTCAACTTCGTCAGGGTCACAGTTCGTATCAACGATTGCGACAATCGGAATACCCAAACGTCGGGCCTCGAGAACAGCGATGTGCTCTTTCTTGAGGTCAACGATGAAGATAGCGCAAGGAAGACCGGGCATGTCCTTGATGCCGCAAAGAATGGCTTCTAGTTTAGCAAGTTCTTCACGCAGCAAAGCGGCTTCTTTTTTAGTCAGTTTATCAAGAGTACCATCTTGATCGAGCTTCTGCAGGTCGCGCAGACGCTTGATGCGGCTTTGAATGGTGCTCCAGTTGGTGAGCATACCACCAAGCCAGCGTTTGTTGACAAAATACTGTCGGCTGCGCTCTGCGGCTTCTTTCACCGCATCCTGAGCCTGTTTCTTGGTGCCTACAAACAGAACATGACCACCGTCTTTGACGAGCTGGTGAACTTGCTCTTGTGCGTCATCAAACATGCGCAGTGTTTTGTGTAGGTCGATGATGTAAATGCCGTTTCGTGCGCCGAAGATGTACGGCTTCATTTTGGGGTTCCAACGGCGAGTATGGTGACCGAAGTGCACTCCTGCTTCGAGGAGTTCTTTCATAGATACAGATGCCAAGGGGATTCCTCCTAGGGTTTGCCTCCCGCGTCATCATCCTGTTTCGAGATCCCTTGCGGACACCCCCGAAACAGTCCGAACGCGGTGCGTTGTATATTGTGGTAAAAACACCGATATATTTTACCACACCACTTATCAAGCCTATACATCAGCGTTTGTGGCATGCAGGAACACTAGCCGGTGCGATCAGAGGTATTAGTAATAGGCGGTTTCGCTTGCGCTTACGATCATGAGATAATGTAACTGAACTGACAACTACGGAGTAAATTGATGGGCCCTATTGACATCAACGCTATTATTATGTTTGCCATCGCATTTGTGGTGAGCATCAGTGTTCACGAATGCGCTCATGCTTGGATGGCAGAAAGATTGGGTGACCCTACGCCGCGAGCTCAAGGACGCATCACACTCAATCCGGCGGCGCATCTTGATCCAATCGGCACGATTTTGCTGTTATCTGCGGTGATATTCAGAGTTCCGATTATGGGATGGGGCAAACCGGTCATGGTAAATCCGCTGAACTTCCGCGATCAACGACAAGGGATGGCGTTAACAGCGGCGGCTGGCCCATTCAGCAACCTTGTGATGGCAATCATTAGCGCTGTTATGTTCCGATTAGCTCACCCGTTTCTGCCAGGACTGCTGCCTGCGCTTTTAGGAAATATAGTATTTCTCAACATCAGTTTGATGTTGTTCAACCTCTTGCCCGTGCATCCACTTGATGGCGGAAAGATCATCAGCTATTTTCTTCCTCGAGAAGCAGCGATCAAGTTCGACCGAGCTACTTATCAATGGGGCTTCGCTGTGTTGATTGCGATGGTCTTCGTTATGAACTACCTGCCAGCAAATGTCATGGGATACGTTAGAATGCCTCTATATTTTATTTCTGGATTGCTGCTCGGTATTCATATTTGATGATGCCGCGGTGCGGTATACTTCAATACGATATGCAGTGAAATTCTTACCTGTGAGTAACTGTGACAATGGTTGATTATACACCCAGCCCGAACACAAAGAAGAGCTTACGAAAACGCGATATGGCCGCGTTGCTCATTTTTTTAGTAATCGCCTTGTCGTTCTACCTTATGTTCGCACTTACGGTCGTTAAGGGTCGAAGCATGGAACCTACTTTAATAGATGGGCAGCTGATTATCATCGGCAAATGCCGGCCTTTCTTCAACCGATCGACACTCAATCGCGGCGATGTCATTGTCTTCACCATGGACGGCGAAACGCTGGTCAAACGTGTGGGTTTCATTGGCGGTGACAAAACCCCCGATGGGCGGATACTGCCCAAAGGCTTCCTCTACGTGGTGGGTGATAATCCGCCGATGAGCGAAGACAGCAGAGCCTTTGGCCCCATAGCCATCACACAAGTTATCGGACGTGTGCTAAAAGCTAAACCACTATAACCATTAAGGAGTTAAACAATTTGCAGAAGCTACTAGAAGGAAAGACCGCCTTGGTATTAGGGGTGGCAAACCACCGAAGTATCGCATGGGCGGTCGCTAGGAAGTTATCAGACCAGGGTGCAAAGTTGGTGTTAACCTATCAAAATGAACGCCTAGAAAAAGGCGTTCGTGACTTGGCTGCCACTATTCCAGACACGTTGGTATACCCATGTGACCTGGCGGATGACGCACAAATTAGCCAGTTGGCTGACACATTAAAAGAGAATGTAGGCACCATCCATGCGGTTGCACACTGCGTGGCTTTCGCTAATAAAGAAGAGCTTTCAGGTCGATTTGTTGATACCAGCCGTGAGGGTTTTCGGCTTGCGTTGGACGTCAGCGCCTTCACACTCGTTGCGGTGTGTAAAGCCGTGACCCCGTTAATGACCGAAGGCGGAAGCATCGTTACCTTAACATATATTGGCTCCGTAAGGGTAGTTCCGAACTACAACGTAATGGGCGTAGCCAAAGCCGCGCTGGAGTCCTGCGTGCGATACCTCGCTAACGACCTTGGCCCTGATGGCATTCGTGTGAATGCTGTGAGCGCTGGTCCTGTGAATACGCTGGCCGCCCGCGGGATTTCTGGATTTACCGGAATGCTGAAGCAGGTTGCGGAAGTAGCGCCTTTGCGCCATGCCACCGAGCAGGATGAGGTGGGTGATGCCGCCATGTTCCTCAGCAGTGATCTGGCACGGGGTGTCACCGGTGAGATATTCTACGTAGATTCCGGATATCACATACTCGGTATGTAGTATTTCCTGCTGCCGGTTGCTGTGCAGCTGGCAGCATATGCATTTCTTGTGAGTGCGATATGGTAATCTTAGTTACGATAGTGAGTTTCGCCCAGGTTTGTAATCATCACACTGTGAGGTAGCAACTGATGCCGGATGTGACTTACCCGAACTATACACCGAAAGACCCCGATGCCAGAGTATTTCTTCAAGATGACGGCCGGATTCGCATAGCCATTTGCGATGACAGCGGTAAAGAAATAAGCCGCTGCTGGGTATTGCTGCGGCGTGTTGCCATCGGCAAAGCGCGAACAGGCATGGGCGGAATCAGCTATGTGTCCACCGATGAAGAGCACCGTATGAAGGGGCTGGGTCGCAGGCTGATGCAGGAAACAAACCGCTTCTGCATAAACACAGCGCTTGGATTAATTATGTTGTATGGCATTCCAAACTATTACCCGAAGTTTGGATACAGCGTATGCGGCCCTGAATACCGCATCGAACTCGATCAGCCCAATACAAAAGCGGCATTACCTTCAGGCTGGAGCTCCCGAGCCGTCACCCCAGAAGATATACCCATTATTCGTTCGATATACCAAAAGTGGATCGACAACGGCTGCTGCGGTGCTCATGAACGCAAAAAGGCCGATGATCCCACTTGGGTGAAACTAGACCAGCATTGTATACAAAACGCTGATGACGAATGCCTGGTGGTGTGCTCACCAGAGGGTGAAGTAGAAGGCTATGCATGGCATTGCAGGTCAAACGACTTTGTGCAGGGTGCCGAGAAACAAGAACCCAATACCTTGGCTTGGGGTGAGGTGCTTGCGTTAAACCATGAAGCCGCTGATGCCGTCGTTGCTGTTTGCCAAAACCAAGTTCCGGTTATTGCTCAGGCTGCCGGTCGGGAGATCAACAAAATCGCATTTTCGCTGCCGCCTCATGGTAATGTGGCACGCGCACTGCGTTGGGGCAACTGCCGATTCCGGCACGACTACCAAAAAGATGCTTGGTTCATGGCCCGCAGCGCAAATGTCACCAAGCTGTTAAATGACATGATACCGGAGTTTAGCTTGCTGCTGCGTAAAGCGGGAATCACCGACACAGAGTTGATATTACAGGTTGATGAAGCCCAATACCGCATTAAGTGCCTGCAAGGAATGTTGTCAGCCGATATGTGCATGGGGCATGAACCCGAGATAACGCTGACCAGCGGAGAATTGACGCAGCTGTTGCTTGGTGCCTATTCTGTGGAGGAGATGTATTCACGGCAGATCATTAAAGTATCTGCTGAAGCCATACCGGTGTGCCAAGTTCTTTTCCCTCGCCGATACAACCATATCTTTGTGTGTGACCGCTTCTAGCAAACGCATGATAACAAGAGCCGTTGACCGCGGCTCTTGTTCGGCATATCCTAATGATGCAGCGATATCATTGGGATATGTTATCTGCAGCCAGAATGCTGATTGCGTATTTACCAAATATCTCCACTAGCTTGCCATAATAATATTGGTAGACAACAATCAGCATCGGAGTTAATGCAATGCATAAAATCATCATATGGTTGATCATCGCTGCACTGATATACAACCTAGTCACAGGAAATGGCCAGAAAAATGCAGGCATCCTTGTGCTTGGTGGGTTGGCTATCATCCTACTCGTCATTGGCAGCATTGTCGTTAATCTGGCAAACATGCTGCTGCCTGGGGCCATCGTGATAGGGCTTATTTATGTGGGCATGCGTTACCTTGGCGGAGGAAATGGCGGCGGGTATTTCCCTAAGTAATCAATATTGAGGTTATAATATGGCTCAGACTTTGAAATTTGGTACAGATGGCTGGCGTGCCATCATGGCTAAAGATTTCACTTTTGCGAATGTGGCGATCGTAGCGCAAGCCATCGCCGATCTGCTGAAACAGAAAGGCACGGCGCAAAAAGGGGTCTTCATCGGTTACGATGCTCGGTTACTAAGCGATCTCTTTGCCAAAACCGTAGCCGAGGTGCTTAGCGCCAACAATATCCCAGCACTCCTACCCGACCGTGATACCCCCACACCGGTAACCGACTACACCATCAAAGCGCGCGACCTCGCGGGTGCCGTGATGATCACCGCTAGTCATAACCCTTCACACTATAACGGCATCAAGTTTTTGCCGGATACGCTGCATCCTGCACTGCCGGATATCACCGACATCATTGAGCAGAACATCGCGAAGGTGCTTGCCCAGCCATCGCTGGTGAAAAGCGACGCCAACTCATCGCTGATACAAACCATAGATCCGCTTCATGACTACTTCGAGGCGCTGCATCAGCTAATAGATACCAGCGTGTTGAAGGGGCTTAAGGTTGTTTACGATCCGCTGAATGCCACCGGACGTGGCTATGTGGATAGGTTCCTGCGGGAAGTCGGCGCGGATGTTATAACCATCAAGGGTGAGTGGAACCCAGGATTTGGCGGCGGAATGCCCGATCCTAACGAGCCCAACACCCGTGAGCTAGCGGCAAAAGTGAAGGAAGTCGGCGCGGCGATTGGCCTAGCCAACGACGGTGATGCCGACCGCTTCGGTGTGGTTGACGACGATGGCACGTGGCTAAGTCCTAACAAAATCATCGTGCTTACCATGAACTACCTTATTAATAAGCGCAAACCGGTGAGCGGTGATGTCATTCGCACCGTGGCCAGCACGCACCAAATAGATGCCCTAGCCAAAGCCCATGGCGCCATCAAAGTCACCGAAACCCCGGTTGGATTCAAGTGGGTAGGCAGCGAAATGGCACGTTTGAACGCACTGGTCGGCGGTGAAGAGAGCGGCGGCTTAAGTGTGATGGACCACATCCCTGAGAAGGACGGCATCATGGCAGACCTGTTGATGGCCGAAATGGTGGCAGCATCTGGAAAGAGCTGCGGACAGCACCTTAAGGAAATTGAGGCCATTACCGGCGAGTTTGTTTCTGGCCGTATTGATGTTCACATCGACCAGGCGAAAAAGGACCAGATCATGTCGGAACTGCGCAGCAATCCACCCCGCAGTTTCGCTGGCCAGCAGGTTGTCAAAATCGACACCCGCGACGGCGTGAAGCTGTGGTTAGCGGATGGCAGTTGGACACTTGTCCGGCCGAGTGGAACGGAACCAATGATCCGCGCATACGCTGAGGGCTCAAGCGCCGCTCGTTTAGCAGAAATCCAGGGGGCTATTCGTACTAAATTAGAATAAAAACTAGCTCATTCACTGGTAAGCAATTCACATAGCAGGAGCCGCCCACGGCAGCTCCTGTTAAAGAAATCATGATGACGTTGTTTCTGTAACATATTAGTATTACTTATGATGTCCCCGGGGGTATTCAGTATGGCACTGACAATTTGCTATGAAGCATTGCAGCTTCAGGAACCTAGGATATCGGAAGCCGAGTGGGCACTGCCTACCGGCAATGGCGGTTACGCATGCGGCACCATGTGCGGCATCCGCAACAGGCGTTATCACTCCTTATTTACCACGGCAGATGAGGCTATGTCAGCACGTTGGATGATGCTGGCTGAAGTGGAAGCATGGGTTACGGTTGATGATCAAAGCTACCCCATCAGCAACCATGCCTACCGTGATGTTTGCCACCCCGACGGCCACCTGTGGCTTAGCCGTGTGGAAATATCACCTGTGAAGATAATCCACACCTGGCAGTTGCCCGGATGCACAGTCACACGCACACTGCGCACCTCGCCGCAAGGGGTACGCCTCACTTGGCAGGTATCGGGTTCAAAAGCGAAGATATGCCTTACTCCCCTGTTTGGAGTTCGTGATCATCATGCACTTACTCACGCTCAGCAGGTGACCGATGCTGCGAAATATGTGTATCCCAACACCTGGTGGTGTAAGCCCTTTGATAATGCGCCGGCTATGTGGTGGAGATACCAAGAGGGCGTTTGGTGCAACAGATCCGACTGGTATTACCGATTTTTATATATCACCGAAAAAGAACGAGGGCTAGATCACGAAGAGGATCTGTGGACTCCCGGTCACCTCGTGGCCGACGTGACACCCAGCCAACCGGTTGTGATGGAGTTCGGAATCAATGAGCCCTGCAGCCTTGAGCTGCTTCCAGAAGAGCTTGAATGGAGCGATCTCTATCTGTTCAACTCAGATAAACGCGGGCAGAGTATGCTTGCTGGCTTACCATGGTTCACAGACTGGGGACGTGACACCATGATTGCCATGCCTGGTCTGCTGTTTGTGCGAGGTCAATATGCTAAAGCGCTAAGCATACTGCGCACATTTGCGGAATCTATGAACCATGGGCTTATACCCAACCGCTTCCCCGATCAATCCACCGAACCAGAGTATAACACCGTAGACGCCACATTATGGTTCGCCCGGCGTGTTGAGGAATACCTGCAGCAGACGCGTGACGATGAAAATGTCAGCAAGTACATATGGCCAGCCCTCAAGCAAGCGATGCATTGCCATCTTCATGGCACATTGAACGGCATAATATGTGATCCCACTGATGGCCTGCTGGCTGCTGGTAACGCATCGACACAGTTGACATGGATGGACGCCAAGGTTTGCGATGTGGTGATTACTCCACGAGCCGGAAAACCCATTGAGATAAGCGGACTATGGATACAGTTCATGCGGTTCTATCTCAAACTATGTGCAGATGCACGATACGGAAGCACAGAGGATCAACCGTTGGTTCAAGAAATGCTTCGACGAGCAGAAGCCAGCTTCGATGAACTCTACTGGATGCCTCGGCACGGTTGGTATGCTGATGTCGCCATCGACGGTGAGCATCATGATGAACGGCTGCGCCCAAATCAGCTGATCGCACTTAGCATTCCCAATCCGCCTGCGCCTAAAGAACACATCGCGGCCGCTTTTGAGGCCTGCACAGATTATCTGCTAACGCCATATGGTTTGCGAACCCTGGCTCCATTTGAAAATGACTTCAAGCCGAAATACGAAGGGGGCATATGGGAAAGGGACAGCGCATACCATCAAGGTACCGTGTGGCCTTGGCTGTTATCGGTGTATGTTCAGGTATACATGCATATCCATGCCACCAAAACAGGGTTTGAGCGACAAACATACATTAATAAGTTAACTGCTTCGCTGCGCAACTATGCAGCAACACTTGGCGCTGGGCACATCGCCGAAGTATTTGACGCTCAACCGCCCTACCTGCCTGGAGGCTGTTTTGCACAAGCCTGGAGTGATGCCGCTCTCGCGGAGATATTATCTTCTGAGCCAAGTGCAAAATAGCATTCACATGTGGGTTGCATTGCAGCGGATTTGGGATAAATGTCAATGAATGGCTCTATACAAGCAACATGGTGAAGTGGCATCCAAGCGCCGGCCGGAGTGAAGCGACGTCGGCCGCTCTTGATAAGCCGCGCGGTGCAGGAACCCGCACAAAACGCAGTTCCCGGAGCGCCAGCTCCCGGAACGTAGTTGTGTGGGTAACTAAACCCGCGGCACCATAGCTATTTAGCAATTGGCTCATTTATGTCTATCTGCGTTAGTGTTCGTAGGAATCCAAACCGCGGATGAACGCGAATACTCGCGGATGGGAATCATCGGGCAGATTCTGGTGTGAGCTATTATGGGGGATGTATTACAGCGTGAGCATAGATGCACAACACATTAATCATCAGATGCGTGTGTATCTTGCTAGCCGATGGTGAAGTGGCATCCAAGCGCCGGCCGGAGTGAAGCGACACCGGCCGCTCTTGATAAACCGTGCGGTGCAGGAACCCGCACGAAACGTAGTTCCCGGAGCGCCAGCTCCCGGAACGTAGTTGTGTGGGTAACTAAACCCGCGGTCATGCCGTTGGCAATGGGTGACTAAACCCGCGGCACCATAGCTATTTGACAACTGGCTCCTCTGTTTCAAAATCGGATTAGTGATGACGCATAAGAATACTGGTGATTTTAAGTTTGCAACGCTGATGTTGTTTATGCTGCGGATATCGTCACTTTAGACCAGATACTGACAATATCGTAGCAAAGCATAGATTCAAATACCAGTTTCTTACGGTAATCCGATTTGGCTTGATTTATTTAGTCATTATTATGGTAGACTTATGATGTAACCGGTGGATGTTTCGTCTTGGTTCCGAGCTCACGACGCTTTCCTGAGGGTCTTCCGCTTCCGAGCCTACCGACAGCATCGTAACGTAACGTATAACGAGGCGCGTTAGCGTTCTCACGACCCATTAAGGAAGGTTTCATCACAAATGGCTGACGAAATTAAGACTCTTTACATCGGCAACCTGTCATATCAGAGCGCCGCAGAAAGCCTCCGCGCTTACTACGAACCATACGGTCCAGTTAAGGACGTTCGCGTTGTAGAAGGCAAGGGATTTGGCTTCGTCGAGATCCCTGCAGAGAACATGCAGGCTGCTATCGACGCAACTGACGGCAAGCCTTTTGAAGGCCGCACCCTTCGCGTAAGCGAAGCACAGCCTCGCGAAGACCGACGTCCTCGCAGCAACAACGGTGGAAATCGCCGCTGGTAGTTCCGGCTGGAGTTGCCAAGGCGCGCTTAATAGCGCGCCTTTTTTTGGCTTTTAGCTTCCATATCTGTTGCTGCGCTTACATTTACACGGCTCGCTTAATATCAAACTAAGAAGATGCCGCTAAAATGGATAATTAGAAGTAGAAAACACTCAACCAAGGAGACCGTTATGTGTATCACAGTAGGCTCACAAGCAGCAGCCATCACTTTGCCTGATCAGAACGGCAGTCAATTCTCGCTGCCCTTAACGGATTGGACCGTGCTCTACTTCTATCCAAAAGACAACACTCCTGGATGCACCACTGAAGCATGCGGCTTTCGCGATAATTTCGCGATGCTGACGCAGATGGGCGTCACAGTTGTCGGCGTCAGCCCAGATTCCTCAAAGAAACATGCCGGATTTGTGCAAAAATACGAACTGCCGTTCACTCTTCTTGCCGACGAATCGCATGAGCTTGCTGAAGCTTATGGCGTTTGGGTAGAAAAGAGTATGTATGGTAAGAAGTATATGGGCATAGAACGCAGCACGTTCATTATTGATCCCAATGGCGTCATCCGTAAGGAGTGGCGTAAAGTAAGTGTTACCGGCCATGTCAGTGAGGTGGCCGCCGCCCTAAAGGAGTTGTTGAAATAGTCATGCGAAAGATCATGCTAATCTCTCTTCTCGCGATGGTAAGCATTGCGGCTTCTGCTCAAGATGCTCCGCCTCAAAAGCCCGCCACGTCTGTGCAGACTCAGGCTGATGTTATACAGCAGGTTGAGGATTTAACATCCGACCTAGAGGGTTTAGGCCTCATCGCACCACTTAAACTGACGCTGCCGCAGCTTGAGGCGATTATCGCCGAAGTGCAGCCTGCAGTAGACCGAATATATGAGCAAGATGCCAAGCGTGAAAAATCTTTGGTAGAAATGCACGATGCCCTAAACAAGGCCAAGCAAGATGCTCTTGCAGGGGCAGCGCCATCAACCGATGTTATGAACAAAGTTGCCTCCATACAAAAGACAGCAGGGCAGGACAGGGCACAAGCCGCTGATGATGCCAGCGTTGCCATATGGGGTAAACTGACCACTTTGCTGGATGCTAACCAGAAGAGCGCGGTATACGAGCTCACACGGAAGGCATTGAAGAACATCAAAACACCAAACTACAGTGAACTGCCTCAAAAGCAGCTCGGCGCCTATTACACCCGTGAAGTTTTAATGCTTCCCCGGCAAATTCGGTTGATGAACGAGATGATCGCCGTACAGAAAGCGAAATCGACTAAGGGGTTGAATGAGTAATATCCCAGCCCCAGGTTCAGACAACGCCAATATAAAGTTCAACTTTCCCGTCATGGTCGTGGAGTCATCCGTGTTCATGATGGGAGTTGCTTTCATGGAGGTAAACACCATCTTCCCCCAGTTTTTAAATTGCATGGGGGCTGATGCGCAGTTTATAGGCATTATTCAGGGTTTACGTCAACTCGTCTTTTTCCTTCCATATCCATACGCAATGGGATTGGTTCGAGGTAAGCCTAAGGTAAAGCCGTATCTATTTCGAGCTTGTCTATATGGCCGAACCCCGCTTTTACTAGCCGCATTGATCTTGTGGTTTCAGCCAGCCAATCAATGGCTGTCTATCCTCTGTGCCGTGGCTGCCATGTTTCTGTTTACATTTGGAGATGGGCTTGGTTGTCTGCCATGGTACGAGCTGGTCGGTCGGCTGATACCAGCACGTTCACGCGGTCGGTTCTTTGGCAGTATGCAGACATTAGGTGCCCTAAGCGCCTTAGGCGCGTCATTAGTGGTACCGAAAATACTTAAAGCCCCTAACCTATCAACAACACACCGGTATGCGTTGTTGTTTGTGTGCATGGGTTCGCTGCTTGCATTTTCCACGTTCCTAATCAGCAGAATCCGTGAAGGACATCAACAGTATCACGAAGATGAACAAGATCAGCTCCAAGGATTTTGGGATCATATCAAGCATGTGCCTGTGTGCTGGAAGCGCGACCAAGCGCTTCGCCGCCTCATCTATACCCAGTTGCTGATTACAGGTGAAGGGCTTAGTATGACTTTTTATGGTTTATACGCTATCAAGCAGTATCACCTTGGCGCCGAGTGGATGGGATACTTTTTAACCGCACAAAATGTAGGAGCCACCGTAACAGGCCCTATCTGGGGATACGTTGCAGATCGGCTTGGAGCCATCAGGTCGTTGAAAGTTATGGTGCCGTTGGCTATGATAGCACCTGCAGTGGCATTGCTAGTACCTAGCCCATATGCCTTCTTTTTCGTATTTGGCAGCATTGGCGCAGTCGTTTTCGGTGTGTGGGCTTGTATGACAAACACCGCATTAGCCATCGCACCAAAAATCGATCGCCCCACTTACATTGCCCTTCAGCAGCTTGCAAACTTTCCGTTAAGTATCACCCCAGTTATTGGCGGATTGCTGGTAAAAAACTTCAGTTATCCATTAGTGTTTACGTTAACACTGATCTGTGTTAGCTGCGGAGCTGCCATGGCATATCGAATACCCGAGCACACAGCAAATTCGTGAGAAACATCTGCTTGCGAGTTATGGATTTCCGGTACAATCTATAAAATTGCCGCCGCATCTGCACCATCATACAACGCATATAGTTAGGGACGTTTCTTTATGGAACAAACTGTAGGATTTTTACAAAACGCAGTGATACTGGTCAGTCTGGTCATTATCAGTGTTCGGTATTTCGTCATAACAGACAAACGATCACTTCTGTGGAAGTGCGTTGTGGGCTTGCTCATCGGTGGTGTCAGTATCGGACTACGCCTTACGGCAGCTATGAACACCCATACATATACCGTTGATGCCCACTTGATACTTGTGTTCATCACTGCGTTGTATTTAGACTGGATTCCCGCCACTGCTGCGTCTCTAGTTATTGTGGTATATAGATTATTTGACACCACAGCATTTCTGCCTCCGTATATATATCTCATGGTTGCGCCACTTAATGTTCTTTTTGGTGTAGCATGCAGCAAATTAAAGAAGGTTAGCCTTGCTGATATCCAGTGGTGGCATGTTTACTTAACCTGCACCATACTCTGCCTTATCAACCTATCATTCACCTCAACAGTTAATTCAATTGAGATAAACTCCATAATAGCCATCAGTATGCTTGTGGGAAACCCTTTGGTAGCAACGCTCTGCAGCGTTGTCATCTCTTTGTTTATTAAAAGAGTAGAGGCAGAGAACCAACTGCGTGAGCGCGAAACCTATTACCGCGATATCTACGAGCACGTAAAAGTTGGCATCTGCCAAACTACACGCAGATATAGATACCTTGACATGAATCAGGCCATGGCGGAATTAATGGGGTTTGATTCGCCGCAAGATGCCATTAACTACTATGCAAAGTTACCAGAAGATGAGTTTTTAAAGCGTCTGCACTTCGAATACATCAATGAAGTGTTATCGAAGCAACCTATCCTGCGTGACTTGAACATTGATATCACCAATGCACGCGGCGAGTATAAGATTCTTAACCTAACGGTGTGGACTTTGCCTGAATTTAGGGATGGCGAAGCCGTGTATGAGTGCGTCGCGGTTGATGTCACCAAGCAGCAATACATGAAACGCCAGCTTGAAGAGAGCGAAGCAAAATATCATGGGTATGTACACAACTCGCCTGTGGGCATTTTCGTTACAAACCACGATCTGCAGTACATTGAAGTGAACCCAGCGGCATGCCGTATGACAGGCTACACTGAGCAAGAACTGCTGAATATGACCGTGTGGCAGATATTCGCCCCATCAGAGATGATGATCATTGAGCAGTGCAAACAAGAGCTCCTTAATGACGGTATATCCAGCGCAATCATCAAGTGCCTCGATAAATCGGGTGAAGCACACCTCCTTCAAATAGACACAATTATCCTTGGTGAAGACCGCATACTCGGTATGGTATCTGACCTAACCGACATACTTCAGACGAAGCACGATCTAGAAGCTCAGCGTCAGATGACGATCAACCTGATCGATACAGCCAAGTCTGGTTTCTGGGAGTGGAATTTCAACGAGGACACGGTGTTCCTAAGCCCCGGTTTCCTCAAGATGCTTGGGTATGCTGAAGGTGATCTGCCGCAGAATTACCAAGTTTGGCCGATGACAATTCGAAAAGAAGACTACAATGTGGCTGTTGAACTGCTCAAGCAGCATGTCGCTAGCCACGGCGATGTGCCATACCACACTAGTATGCGCCTGATCCATCACGATGGTCACGAAATCTGGATTGTCAGTTACGGTTACGTCATCGACTGGAACGACGACGGAACCGCGCGCAAGATGGTCGGCAGCGTTGTTGATATCAGCAGCCAAAAAGAATCTGAAGAAGAGGTTCGAAGATTAAACGTACAGCTAGAGGAACGGCTGGCAGACTTCACCAGGCCGAACAGCGATACCTCTGCCCTACTATTCACCGACTTATTCGACCTTGACGAAATACAGACTATTCAAGATACTTTCGCTAAAACATCCAATGTGGCCTCTATCATTGTGGACGAACAGGGATATAGAATCACCAAGCCCAGCAACTATACGGCCTTAAATAACGAGGTCATCAACAAAACCAAACAAGGTCGCCAAGATATTGTTGCGATGTGCAATAACATGATCGGCGCAGTGCATACGGAGCCCTTCATAACCCACACCATGAACGATTGTATGCTGGAGGGTTGTATCAGCATCATGGTAGAGGATCGGCCGATTGCCACATGGATGTTCGGCCAGGTACTGGATACTGCCGTTGATGAAGAAAAGTTATGCGAATATGTACGCAGCATCGGCGCTGATGAGTTCAAGCTTGTGCAGGTGATGTCATTAGCTCATAAAATGTCTCAAGCACAGTTTGAAAACGTAGGGCAAGCTCTGCAAGCTATTGCCGATCAGTTGTCGCGTCAGGCACTGCATAACGCGCAACAAGCTCGGTTCATCGCAGAGCGCCGCTTAATAGAGAAGGCGCTCAGGGAATCTGAAAATAGGTATTCGCAGCTATTCAATGAAATGACCGACGCATTTGTGGTTGGTAATGTCAGCATAGATGCCGATGGAAACCCCACTGGTTTTACATTCACCCAGATGAACAGCAGAGCGGAAGCAATATTCGGGGTTCGGTTAGCAGATATCGCAGGTCAAAACATCGTAGATGCCGACTTGTCGATATCCAGCAGGTGGGTCCGCAGGATTGGACAGGTCGCGATCACCGGTGATCCGCTTGAATACGAGGAATACTACATGCCCACAAACTGCTACTACAGTGTGCGGGTATTCCGCCCTGAGCCCTTGCGTTTTGCTGCCCTTCTCAGCGACGTCACAAGTCGTGTTCTTGCGGAAAAAGAACGTAAACTACTGCAGCAACGCGTTGAGCAATCACAAAAATTCGAAGGATTGGGTGTATTA
>CAZFLA010000064.1:0-18435 GCA_964519405.1 uncultured bacterium | reverse complement strand
ATACTGAAGGAAAACCAAAAAATGCTTAGTCAGCAAGGTGCCGACTGGAGTGACTATGTATTTGAGGTTTCCGTACGGCCGTCACTTAATGCCGCCGGGGTGGTGTTTAGGGCGATCGACGAACAGAACCAGTACATGCTGCAGGTTCGCGAGGGCGGTGTATTGGTGCTTCACAAGAAGCTTCAAGGCGCCTGGTCTATTTTAAAGACCATTCACTTCGTGGCCGAAACGCACTATCCCTGGCAGGTTAACCGGCATACACATGGCGGAGCCGCGTATTATACAGCTCATGCCAGCTCCATGGGTTTACGCGAGATGCTGGCTGATGCGCTGCCTGTGCCAGACGTTAGTCTGGAGCACCAGGCACCTGTGTCCAGCGGAAACGGGGTGCTGAATATCCTGCATAAGTCGAAGGATGACCAAGAGTTCTTTTTGGTCGCGAACTCCAGCAATGACCATATCGACACCTGGGCACGAATTCATGGAAAACTGACCAACGTGGAGTTATGGGATCCGCATACTGGCGAAATGACTGCGGTGGTACCCGAATACCTGACCATATCGGGGCAGACGGTGACACGCGTTCCGCTGAAGCTGCCGGCTGTTCACGCCGTAGTGATTAGGGGGAGCTTCGCGCACTAGTTACTTTGGGTCGTGATTTTGTGAGGGCAGTTGTTCGCTGCCCTCATTTTGGCATCCGCTATATCTTAAACCGCTTGCATATCGGGTAGTCGGCGATGAGCTCAAAGCTGACTGTCTTTTTGCTGCCGGGCAACCGCAGTTGAACCTGTTGTACGCCCGTGTTATAGGGATTACATGCGATGACTAACAATGTGTGTCCGTCTGCACTGAGCTTCACGCGAGCCAAAGGTTCTTTATAGAAGTTGCAGTAACTGGGGTAGCGCAGATCTCCGGTTCTCCAAGTTTTACCAGTGCTGGTATACAGTTCCGGCATCTCCCATTTTGACTTGGCCTCAATGATATCGCGGTTTTGGCTGGCCTGCCACATACCCAACACATGGAAGTTGTAGTAACCGAAGTAAGTCATGTAATAGTAGGCCGCTCGGTCGGTATCGTGATATTTATGCATCACGGGGTTAGGATAGCCTTCTTTACCGATGTCGCCCATATCCGCAGGATCCTCGCTGTAGCAGTTGCCCACCTCCCAGCAGTATGCGCCATCCATACGTGCGTGCGTGAAGAGCGACATCGCCCACGTGAGGCTGGGCGGAGCGGAGTGTTTCACTCCGCGAGTGAGCATTTGGCCGTCTGGCCTTGGGAACTGCAGCTCAGATAACGGGTATTTATCTACGAATTCGGTTTGTATCCATGTGGAGAGCACATTCGGTACGTCAGGCCGAAGCAGCTTGCCTACTTCCCACTCTTGTGTCACGGCATACAGATGAGCCGGGTTGCCGCCGTTCAGGTAGTATACGCTGGGATTGCCGATATTCAACCCCCCCTCTGCGAATATGCGGTTTTCTGCCGATTTAGGGTTGTCATATTGCTTGCGCCATTGGTCAGCCGCTTTGAGGTTCACCACACCTTGTGGGCGTCCCGACTCGTCGCGCTCATCGAAGATCCGTAGGGAGTGCCAAACAGGGCCCATACCCCAACAACCCACATATCCTTTTGGTGATGCACGACGAACGCCAAGTATGATGTCGGCGAATTTCTTATAATGCTTATCGGTCCAATTATAAACATCTGCATTTTCAAAGTCGGCGATCGCAATTTGCACGCGCTTGGCCCGGCCTATCCAGCCATCGTTATGCCAGGTGTCGGTATTGCCGCCGTTTTTCATATCAAGCCACTCGGCGTCTCCGAATACGCGGCACAACTGCTGCCAACTCGGTACATGACCTTTCGGCGTCAATGTATTATCAGCCACGTGGGTAAATCCGTAACTTAACAATGGGTGTTTCCCGCTGCGGTCTGGCCGATTGTAGCTGCCCGATCCCTCCCAACAGCCGTATTTATTCTTTGGCAGCGACCATCCGCTGGGAAACCAGTTGCCCTCAAGGAAGTTGGGCCCAAGCTGCGCAACCGGCACCCGAAACCAGTTAGGTATATCACATTGCCGTTTGCCTCCGAGCAGCAGTATCTGCTGGTAGTTCTCAGATACTACCCAGGGCTGGTCAAGGCGGTATATCTCCATCACGATGTTGACTGGCATTCCTGCTAGTTTTGGGTGGAATTTGTAGTTTTTCAGCGGAACGGTCATATCGGGTGTCATGTTGAACTTCCAGCGCTTACCCATCCCTGATGGAGGCAGGAAGATATCCCATTGGGTGTCGGTCACCGTTAAGCCATCGGATGCGATCTGGCAGTTCATAACCAGTTTGCCGTCACGGTTGATGACTCCTTTGGTAAGGATGGGCCAAAGAACTGCGGCCTTAACGGAGGTTTGCGATGGTGGATTAGGCCATTTCGCGAGGTCATCCGGTTTCTGTGCAGTGCTCATATGTCAGCTCCGAAGTGATAAAGATAAGTACATCGATGATAAGACGATTATACTCGCCTTCTGGTATCTTTGTTGGAGCCGTGAGAGGCCTTATTTGTTCTTCTGGGTATACATAATGAGGGATTTCATATTGCTGTTGAACTATACCGCGGATGAACGCGATTATACGCAAATGGCGCACATAGAGCGGATTCTAGTTCGATCTAGCATGATCGGAGCTGCATATATTAACGCCCAGGGAAGTGCTGCATATTATCGGCGTTCATTCGCGTTCATTTGTGCCATCTGTGTTAGTTTTCTTAAGAATCCAAACCGCGGATGAACGCGAATATACGCAAATGGCGTACAAGGGGCGATTTCTAGTGCGCCCCAGCCTGGGCGGCGTTGTAGATATTAGCACCCAGGAAAGTGTTTCTAATTATCCGCGTTCATTAGCGTTCATTTGTGCCATCTGCGTTAGTATTCCCAGGTAATCAAACCGCGGATGAACGCGAATATACGCGAATGGCGTACATCAGACGGATTCTACTGCGAGCTAGCATAGGTGGAGCGGCATATAATAGATCCCAGGAGATATGCTCCAGCATATCCGCGTTCATTAGCGTTCATTTGTGCCATCTGCGTTAGTGTTCCTAGGAAATAAAACCGCGGATGACAGCGAATGGCGCACATAGTGCGATTTCTCGTGCGAGCTAGCATAGGTTGAGCTGAATATATTGACGCTCAGGGAAGTGCGCTCCAGCATATCGGCGTTCATTAGCGTTCATTTGTGCCATCCGCGTTAGTTTTCTTAAGAATCCAAACCGCGGATGAACGCAGATATACGCGAATGGCACATAGTGCGATTTCTACTGCGAGCTAGCATAAGCGGAGCTGCACATATTAACACCCCGGAAAGTGCTGCATATTATCCGCGTTCATTCGTGTTCATTTGTGTTATCCGCGTTAGTGTTCCTAGGAAACCAGTTCCCTGGTATTATCGCAAAAGAACGGATAATATCTCGTATATAGCTAACTATCCTTCATCTATACTGAGGCTATCCCATGGCAGATAACAAAGCGATTGCTCCCGATGTAATGAACTCACCGGCGCTGATACGCGATGCGCAGGAGATACCTGTTGAACAGCGGTTTGTGGTGGCTGTCAAGGGCGGATTGTGGCCGTCGATTGGTTTGCTGCATGATAACAGCCTGATGGCGATGGGCTTTAACGCGCCTGGACACACAAATATCCCTGGCGATACCGGCGTGTGGCGAAGCACTAACGGCGGGCGAAACTGGTATCTGCACAGCCAGATACTCCGGCCTGCACCCAACACCAACTGGTGCGACGCCTGCTGGGGATTAACCCGAAAAGGCCGTATTGTCTACCTAACTGGCGGATACGCCGACCCAGATGATGCTAATAAACGGCGTCATCCCTTGGAAACAGGCGCATATATCAGCGACGACATGGGTAAGAATTGGAAGCGATGCCAGTTTCCTGCCGCTTTCCCTAAAGGCGAGTTGACCCGTCCTTATGGGCGGATCGTCACAGGTCACGATGGGTATCTGTATACAGTCACCTACGCGGTATACAATGGTGCCTCCTTAGGTGCTTACCTGATGCGCAGCAAAGACAACGGCCTCAACTGGGAGACATTGTCGTGGATAGATGCAGGTATCAACGAAGGTGCTCTGCTGCCGCTGAAGACGAAGGGGCACTGGCTGCTTTCCATCAGAACGGTGGATCGTCCTGCGCCGGAATACGGGCAAGAATTGAAGCAATACCGCAGCATCGATAATGGTGTGACGTGGCGCTACGAAGGAGTGACCACAGGTTACAACTGCCATCCTTCCAGCTTGATAACGCTCAAGGACGGGCAGTTGCTGCTAACATATGGCAATCGGCGAGATTATCGGATTGAGGCGATGATGTCCGCCGACGAAGGGAAAACTTGGTCAGAGCCATTTATACTTGCCAAGGCGAAACCTGGTGATATGGGTTACCCCAGCAGTGTGCAGCGTAAAGATGGGCTGATGGTTACAGTGTTCTATGCACAAAAAACAGATTTGTGCGATGAGTATCATATGGCCGGCTGCATCTGGAAGGTACCAGACGGAAAGTATAACACATCGATTGTGTGGTGATGACGGCAAAACAGCATTCGATGGTTATATGGGCAGGATGACCCTAAACTTACTGCCTACACCCAGAGTGCTGTCCACCTCGACGTAACCATAGTGTGCTTCTACGGTGTGCTTCACGATGGAAAGCCCGATGCCGGTACCGCCTGTGCGGGTTCGGGCTTTGTCTACTCTATAGAACCGTTCGAAGATACGCGGAAGGTTCTCCGACGGTATACCCACTCCTGAGTCGGCGACCTCGATGGTCACCTTGTGCTCGGATGATACAGCGGTGATGTCTATGCGCCCGTTAGGCGGGGTGAACTTCACCGCATTGTCCAGCAGGCTGCTGATGGCGCGCGTCATCCGAGCTTTATCGACATTGATGTAGATATCACCATCGACTGTCAGCGCCACAGAGATGGACTTTTGTCCGGCGACAGGTTCAATATAAGCGATCAGCTCCTGCAGAAATGACCGAACCCCCACCTTATCGATATCAAGTTTGGTGTGTCCTGAGGATATTGCCGAAAGTTCAAGCAGTTCATCTATCATGGACTCCAGACGTTCAGTTTCGGTGATGATCGTGCTGAAGAGCTGCACGGAGCCATCGCCAAGCCGTTCCACTCGCCGCTGCAGAACCTCGCTGGTCACACGGATATTGCTCACCGGTGAGCGCAGCTCATGCGACACATTGCCCATGAAGTCGCGCTGGGTGTTTTCAAGCTCATGCAAGCGAGCCGCCATGGTGTTTAGGTCCGACGCTAACTCGCCCAACTCGTCTTTGCTTGGCTCTGTGAGCCTGGTGGTGAAGTCACCACCGGCGATGCGTTTGGACAGTATCCGCATTTTCTTAATAGGTCCCAGCAGCGCTTGAGCCAAGAACAGCGAAATCACGATACTGATGATAATGACACCGCCTAAGGCAGCGGTGGTCATTTTACGGATCGGCCCTAAGGATGCCTGATAATCACGCTCAAGCAGCCAGGCGCGAACGGCTCCCTTTGTAGCACCATCACGCTCAATGGGAACGGCTGCTACGATGTGCTCGTCACTGTCGTGCAACCCGCGCACCATGTTGACCTGCAGCGCGCCGGTAAGTGCCTTGTTCACCCCGCTAATCGGTTTGTGAAGAGCCACCGAGCTGCTCGTGGCCGCCACAACCAAACTATCTTGATCGATGACAGCATACAACCCAGAATATCGACTAGTTAGCCGACGCAGGGTTTTGTTGATTTTCGTGTGATCGCTTTGCGGACCAAACGATGAACTCAGTGCGTTGGCTATGGTATAAGCATTCGTGAGCAGCGTGTGCTCTTGATACTTCACCAGCAACTCACGAAAAGACACAAAGTAGAATACGGATGCGGAAATGACAGCGACCAGCGCCACGATCACGTGGCTGACCACTAAGCGCGACCGTATCCTAAGCTGCATGGCTATAGACTAGCAAGTTTATAGCCCACACCGCGAACGGTGTGGATATACTTCGGGTTTCCTGGATCGGGCTCGATCTTGGCGCGAAGGCGGAAAATGTGAACATCCAGCGTTTTGTCGTCGCCGAAGAAGTCATCACCCCACACTCGGGAAAGCAGTTCTCCTCTTTCGAACACCCTACCCGGGTTCTGCGCCATGATCACTAGCAATTCGTATTCCTTAAGCGATAACACGATTGGTTTGCGGTCGATATGTACCTCTCGTTTGGAGAGATCAATGAGCAAAGAACCGAACGTCAGCATACCCGACTCTGCAAATGAGTCGTACCCCTCCATGTTGGGCCTTCGCAGCGCAGATTTCACTTGCGCCAGCAAAACTCGGAAGTTAAACGGCTTGGTTATGTATTCGTCGGCACCAATTTCCAGCCCAATAATTTTGTCGATATCGTCTTTTTTTGCTGTGAGCATGATGATGGGAACAGGTGAATTTCGCCTGATCATGCGGCACACTGAAATGCCGTCAATCCCAGGTAACATTAAGTCAAGAATGACGAGATCTGGGTTTTCCTGCGTAAAAACACTCAAAGCTGAGTTGCCGCTGTATGCCGCAGCCACTTCGTATCCTTCATCGGAGAGTCCGGCGCTCAGCGAGGAAACCAGAGCTTGATCGTCATCGACGATGAGTATCTTCTTGCTCAAACTAGCCGCATCTCCTTCGGGTATGTTTTCACAGTATTTATGGTGAGGACAGAAGAGTTAACCTTGGTGATACCTTGACGTAACCTTGGTTGAGTATGCTTCAATTGTATCATCACAACAAAATGTATGTAAAGCACGAGTTTCACTGATCAGCCATTGCCACAGATACTAATCGATGCCTTACCTGCACAGCGGTTACGTTTGAATACAAGGACACGAAGACAATGAGCTACAACGATGTAAAGAATGTAAGTGGTCTGTCACAGGAAGAAGCGGAGCGCATCCTGTTGAAAGACGGCGCTAATGAGCTGCCGTCATCTAAACCGCGAAGCCCATGGCGTATAGCTATTGAGGTCATTCGCGAACCGATGTTCTTGTTATTAGTTGCGGGCGGCATTATCTACTTGCTGCTAGGTGATGTGAATGAAGCCTTACTGCTGATCGGCTTCGTGTTCGTTGTCATCGGCATCACGTTCCATCAAGAACGCAAAACCGAAAACGCGCTTCAAGCACTCAAGGACATGTCTAGCCCCAGAGCGCTGGTGATTCGTGACGGCGTCGCGAAGCGCATCGAGGGGCGCGCGGTAGTATGCGGCGATTCGGTGGTAATCGCGGAAGGCGACCGCATCCCGGCAGATGGCGTTGTGGTGTCGTCTACCAATCTATCCGTTGACGAGTCGCTGCTAACCGGCGAATCGGTGCCCGTTAGGAAGTGCGATTGGGATGGCCGCGAGGGTAAAGCCGTGCCGGGCGGTGACGATGAACCGTATGTGTTTTCAGGCTGCTTAGTGGTTCAAGGTCAGGCGCTGATTCTAGTGCGTCAGACTGGTATTCACACTGAGGTCGGCAAAATCGGGAAGTCATTGCAGTCCATCGAAGTGGAGAAAACCGCGCTTCAACGTCAAACCAGCAGCTTAGTGCGTAATCTGGCGATATTCGGCAGCGTGCTGAGCTTGATTGTTGTGGTGGCTTACGGTTTAACCCGTGGAGACTGGCTGCATGGTGTGTTGGCAGGTGTGGCTTTGGCCATGGCCATGCTGCCTGAGGAGTTTCCGGTGGTGCTGACCATATTCTTGGCGTTGGGTGCCTGGCGGATATCGAAAAGCCAAGTGCTTGCCCGCAGAATGCCCGCCGTGGAGATATTGGGCACCGCTTCGGTGTTGTGTGTAGACAAAACCGGCACGCTGACGATGAATCAGATGTCCATCGGGCAGCTTTATGCCAACGACCAGCGGTTGGTGGTTCAACAAGATGATACCGACCAACTACCGGAGAACTACCATCAGCTTATTGAATTTGGCATCTTGGCGAGCCAACGCGACCCCTTTGACCCCATGGAAAAGGCGTTCCATGTTTATGGACAACAGCATCTAGAAGCTACAGAACACATCCATATGGATTGGAGTTTAGTTCATCAGTATCCGCTGTCGCGATCACTCATGGCGATGTCGCATGTATGGGAATCAAAGTCATCAGAGGGGTATGTCATCGCCGCCAAAGGTGCCCCTGAGGCGATTTTCGACCTGTGCCACCTTTCCGAACAGCAGACTCAGCACTATATCGACCAGGTGATGACGATGGCCAGAGATGGTCTTCGTGTGTTGGCTGTAGCGGGGTGTTACTTCTCCAACGGGGTGGAGTTGCCGAGTGAGCAACATCAATTCGAGTTCAAACTGATAGGGTTAGTCGGACTGGTTGACCCTGTCCGCGGCGCCGTTCCGAATGCCATCAGCGAGTGCCGCCAGGCTGGTATCCGCGTTGTGATGATTACAGGTGACTATCCTGCCACTGCGAAAAACATCGCGGAGCATATAGGGCTAGATCATCCCGACAGGTTCATCACAGGCGACGAGTTAACCGCTATGTCAGATGCTGAGCTGCAAAAGCGCATTTCCGGGGTGAATGTATTTGCCCGCGTTGTTCCTGAACAAAAGTTGAAGATAGTGAAGGCGCTGAAGCAAAACGGCGAAGTGGTGGCCATGACAGGTGACGGGGTGAACGACGCTCCCGCGCTTAAAGCTGCCGATATCGGCATCGCCATGGGCGGACGCGGCACCGATGTCGCCCGTGAGGCCTCGGGGTTGGTGCTGCTGAATGACGACTTCTCATCTATCGTAACCGCGATTAGGCTGGGACGCCGCATATTCGATAACCTGCGTAAAGCGATGGCCTATATCTTCGCAGTGCACGTGCCCATCGCGGGTTTATCACTGATCCCTGTGGTGTTGGGATGGCCGCTGATACTGATGCCGATTCACATCGTGTTCATGGAGCTAATCATCGACCCCGCGTGTTCCACCGTGTTCGAGGCGGAAGAAGGTGAAGCAGATGTGATGCGGCGGTCACCGCGCAAGCAGAATGAGTCGATATTCGACAAGAGAACGGTGGTGTGGAGTTTGCTTCAGGGTGTTTGCATCCTGCTGGTGACCTTCTGCGTTTATGCGCTCGGAATGCACCTCAAGATCGGCGAGGAAGCATCACGCACCATGACCTTCACAAGCTTAATCGTGGCGAACCTCATGCTCATCATCACCAATGTGTCGTGGTCACGCCATTTCGTGGCTACGCTGTTAAGCAAAAACCAGGCACTGCATTGGGTTGTGGCTGGTGCCACGCTGTTCTTAGTTATGGTGACATGTATACCAAACCTGCGTGGGTTGTTTGGGTTCATGCAACTTAGCGTTGTGCATGGGGTGCTCAGTGTGTGTATCGGGATAGCCAGCGTACTGTGGTTTGAGGTCATCAAACTGGTGATGAACCGGAACGGTAAATCACTGTTGACATAGTATTAACATATAACAAGCCTTTACCTATCAACAACGACAAACATCACAAGGAGTATATGATGAATTGCCCAGTTTGCGGGAGTGCACTTCGCGAAGTGCAGAGGTACAACATTAATATCGACATCTGCCCGAGCTGCAAAGGCGTCTGGCTTGATCGAGGTGAACTCGACAAAATCATTCAAGCGGCAGCAGCCGATGAGGTCTCAGATCGCCGGGATGATGACCATGACGACAAACCGCGATATCGCGCTTCATACGATAGGCACGATGACGATGACCATGATGATCACCGTTCATATGGCCGCGATGAACACGGTCAGGGATATGGCAATAGGAAACGGCGCGGATCGTGGTTGTCGAACCTTCTTGAGGGATTTGGCGGCGACGACTAAGCAGCCGACTTGCTGTTCTGTTCAGCACAGAGTGATGCGATGCACACACTCTGTGCTGGCAGAACCGGAATTTTATGACACCTCAATGCGATCAACGCCGATACTTTTAAAGTAAGCATTACACACATCGGCGTATAGTTGCTTTTCGTCAGTTAAGGGCTTATCTAGTATCGCCTGTGTTTGCTCGGAGATACTCTGCTGCTGAACTACTTCACGGCCAGCTTGGCGTGTGGCATCAAGATACCAAGTTAACTGGTCTTTAATGTCCGGTGTCTGCAACATGGAACCGCCTGCACAGCATAATAGACCTGCCAGTTTACGTCCTCCGCCGCGAACCCAGCATTGGAAAGTCGCTTTTAGGCCATCAAAGTGACTGGGATCGGGGAATCCGCTGTTTGATATGAGCATGATGTACTTTTGTCCCACTTTTTCATATCGCATGGGATGTGTAGTAACATCATTGCGGATATCAATATACGGCTGCGACAGTGGCAGTTGACGGTCGATGAAGTCTTTCATCATGCCCGACACCGTGTAGTAATAAAGCGGCACGGCATAAACTACCATATCGGCTTCTACGATTTTGGTGAGCAGATCAGTCATATCATCTGCATAGATACACTCACCGGGTGTAGCAAACCAGCAGCTGAAGCATCCCGTGCAGTGGGCAATTCTCTTTTCTTTAAGGTAAACGCATTCGCATTCGGCTCCAGCTTCACGCGCACCTTGCAGGAAGGCCTTAATCAGCACTTCCGTGTTGCCTTTTTCACCGTTTGGACTGCCGTTAACGACCAGCATTTTCATTGGTATTTCCCCTTATCTATATGACTTACTGAGTTTTGTAATATCATCATCGAAGCATGACAAGCAGTTACATATCTATATATACCGATCTATCTGTCTGTAAACAATCCACGTATCGTAGATACCTTCTGGTATCGCAGTATTTTACGATAAATATGGTTGCCTGTGGAAACCATAATACCATATAACATACATGGAGGTGAGGTATATGGTTGATCCACGTGTATCGCAGTATGTTTATGATCTTTGTCACAACAGTAATAACCAATTCGGTGCTGTATTTCTGGACCAGCACATCCGTCTGGTTGCTGATTACAGCGCCAAGCTAGCTGAGCTCATCGGTGGTAATAAAGAGGCGATTGAACTGGCCGCATACCTCCATGACACCGCCGCTATTGCTGACTACTCCACTCTGCCTAGGCACGCGCAGGCGGGCGCTGAGATGGCTGCCGATGTTCTCGCGGATTTCGGGTATTCGCCAGAAATTATAGAACTCACAACGAACGCCATCGCCAACCATCCGAACCTGAAGGCGATAGGCAGTGGCTCGCTGGAGACGGTTTGTATATCCAATGCAGACTCGATGTCGCAGATCGTCAACCCGTCATACTGGTTATACTACGCATTTACCGTGCTGAAGCTAAGTTATGAGGATGGTGTGAACTGGTATACCAGCCGTATGCTGGCCAGCTACAACAACATAATTCCTCAAGCTCAGGAAATGGTGGCCGAACGATATCAAGTGGTAAAACAGATCTTTAACTGACACTTAACTAAATAGTAAGATACGAACCTAGCTCAGAGATGATACAGTGCTCTTTAGCTGCTCCATAAACGGCTGAAGCTCACGCATAGCCGGTGTGATGAGCGCTGCATGCTGCGGATGCAGAGGGTGCCGCATCTCTCTGAGCTGAGATGCCAGTCGTGCCCAACGCTCACCCGGATAGTGTGAACTATACCATTCTGCGGCTGCGCTTTTGGACATCAACCCCCCTTCTGCGGCATATGCCAACGCACGAAAACCCCATAGAAACATCGCTGCGGCGTATGATGGGCTATTAGCTGCGTGTAAGCAGCCACGCGCATTGCTGATTCCTGTGCGTATTTCCTCGATAAGCTCGCTGCGCGTGGGTAGGTAGAACTCGTGTTGGATATCCGCACCCCAGCAGGTATACCCGAATTGATGGGCAATGGCATAATCAAAAAGGCTGTTCTGGCAGCTTTGCACCATGCGCCACCCCGTGCGTTTGGTGCCGATGTAACATCCCGTGGCAAAAGCTGCCTTGGGGCTGCGTATTATGCTCAGCGGATAATATGTGCCCTCCAACTGGGCAGCCACAGCGCCATGCTTGCCTTCACGCAGCAGATCGTGAAGCTCAAAGATGCGGCTGCAGTCATCAGTATCAAGCTCTTCGGCAACAGCCGCGATAAAGTCGAGGTCGCCTCTGGTCGGCACAAAATCATCGAGAACGGCTGAACCTGTGAGCACCACAGATATCAGTTTTCGCCCCAGAATCGCCTGCAGTTCAGTGCAGAAACAGTCCATCGCGTGTATGACAGATGGCCGATATATGGTGCTTTTACTAATTGGCATGAACTTTATATCCTCAGTTTGATGTGTTCATTATACATCGAGATAACGGTTATGCTGCGCTTCTGTGATCATGGTCACGCACAGAGGGAAGGATTAACACCGCTTGTGTCGAACAGATAACTAACTAAAGTCTGTTAATGCTAGGAGTGTGCAATGATGGTGTCACCACTCACCGTTGGTATGAACCACGATTTCTTGTGGAGCGATCCCAAAGAGGATGATCAGCTCATCCGGTTGTTAAAACAGACCGGCGTAACCAGTGTGCGAATGCCCATCCGGTGGGTCACGGTGGAACCCGTTAAGGGGCAATGGGATTTCAAGCGAGCGGACGCCGTGGTAGATAAGCTGCAGAAAGCCGGCATCAGCATACTCGCCACGTTGATGTCATTTCCTGGCTGGTCGAATGGCACTCTAAACCAGAAGGTTGAGGGCTGGGCAGATACTTATCCGCCTGATGGTGTTGCTGATTGGTCGCGGTATGTGTCCCAGGTTGTGCGGCATTACCGACATTATATAAAGCACTGGGAGATATGGAACGAGCAAAACGGCGTCGACTTTTGGCGTCCTCTGCCTGATGCGGCGTTGTATCTGCGATTTCTCAAAACGGCCTACCAAGCCTGTAAGGTTAATGATCCCAACGCCGTCGTGCTCTTGGGCGGTCTACAGATGAACGGCGTCATCGCTAACCCATGGTCACCGGTAAAAACACCCAACTACCTACAGGCGCTTTATAAATGCGGTGCGCAGCGTTGGTTTGATGTGGTGAACATCCATCCTTATTCACTTCCGCGGGTAAATGAGGGTGCGGAATACATGATGCAGATGATTGAGCAAACCTTGACGGTGATGAAGATAAATGGCGATGACGCAAAACCTCTGTGGGTGACGGAGATGGGATGCGGAATCAACAGCGTAGACACTGCCGATGCTCAGGCGAAGTTGCTGAGCGATAGCTATACTTTGCTGAGCAAATGCCCAGCAGTGAGTGCTGCATACTGGTTTACCCTTAAGGATTACGATCGTGCGATTGTCGGCCCCGAGGACAAAATGGGTGTCGTCAGTGCTCAGTTATCACCCAAAATGGCGTATTATGCACTAAGGAAAGTGACTGCAGAGCTGCGCAGAAAAATAAAAACACCAGATCGGAGCCGGTAAGCATGAAACAAGCACAGCCTCGGAAAAGCGCCGTCAAAGCCGCCGTCACACCCAAACCGCTGCCTGTTGGATCGCCGATGTTCTATTCGGCAGGTAATGACGTGGGGCTTCAGCCCATCGTGCCGCCTGGTCAAAAACTATATACCCGAGCAGAAGCTAAAGCGGCTGTCGACCATCGCTTTACCATCAGTGCCAAAGAGGGCATCACCGCCCAAGAGCCATATGTTAAGTGGTGGTTGTGTGAACCCGAGCCGGGTCAGTGGGATTTCTCTTACTTCGATCTACATGCACAGGCTGCCAAAAATGCCGGAATCCGCTGGCTGCCATTTCTCATCGCTGGTCCAGCATACAGCACGCCTCCATGGTTTAAGAAGTCAGAGCAATCGGTGTTTGCGCGCTGTTTGGAGCATCACGAAGAGACGGCTACCCAGTCTATTTGGAACCCGAATCTGAGGCCACGGGTTGCGGAGTTTCTGCGCCGCTTTGCAGATCATTTCGATGGCAAACTGATTGAAAGCCTGCTGTTTGGCATATCGGGTGATTTCGGCGAAACGCTCTATACCGTGGCTGGCAACGGATGGACCTACCTCGATTCACCGTATCATTTCCATGCAGGGTACTGGTGCGGCGATGATTACGCGGTCGCCGACTTTCGCAGCGCGATGAAGCGCAAATATACATCCATCCAACGGTTGAACGCGGCCTGGACCGCGAAATATACAGACTTTGAGCTGGTGAAGCCATTTCTGCCAAAACAGGCGCCCAACCGCCGAGCACGGCTAGACCTTCAGCGTTGGTATACGGGTGCTATGACGGAGTATATGGCGTTTTGGTTGAAGGAAGCTCGCAAAGTGTTTCCCAAAACCCGACTGATGGCATGTGTAGGCGGTAATGGTGATTCGATGCTGGGTGCAGACTTCACCGCTCAAGCAGAGGCTGCCGCGCGGTATGGTGCAGGGCTGCGAATTACCAACGAAGCAAGCAACTACAATATGAACTACATGCTGACACGTCAAGTGGCGACCTCATGCCGCTTCTATGGCACGTTCTATGGATTTGAACCAGCTGGCGGTGTCAACACGGAGGCTATCAGCGCCCGCATCTATAACGCCACCGCGTCGGGAGCTGATGAGTTGTTCACCTATGATCCTGAACCGGAGGGCGAACGGGGAGCGAAGTATCGCGAGATGCGCAAATACTTGGTCAAGCGTGAACCGTCTGTTGATGTGGCATACTTCCTGAACCGCACATCGGCTGATTTAGGGTTATCGAGGTCATACTGGCAGTCGGGAACCGCATTGCGTAATGCCACGGATTTTGATGTGGTGGATGAACGGCTGATCGCACAAGGTGTTTTGAAGCGCAAACGCGTGTTGTGTTGGCTGGACGGTCATGTTGTGGAACAGTCAACAGCTGCCCAGATAGAGAAGTGGGTGAATGCTGGCGGGTTGCTGCTTGTTCAGACATCATCAGCCGCGGAAACTGTCGAAGGAACGCCTCTCAGCTGGATTCAACGGCCTATAGTGCGGAATGCACCTGGCTTCACCAACTACAAAATAGATATTGGGAATGGTGTCAGTGAATCTGGTTTAGTTGGCCCATGGCACGATATCGAACGAGGCGGCGGATTCACCCCTGGTGATGATTCGTTCCGGTGGAGCACCACCGGTTCGCAGATAGAGCTGCCGATGCCGTCGAAGAACGATGGCGTGACGGTGGCGGTAAAGGTGGTCGCCCAGGATCCGCGTGATCACGATGAGGCGCTGTTAGTTGACTACAAAGTGGTGGCCCGCCCTGACAAGGCTGGCGAACAGATCCTTACCTTCCAAATGAGTGCCGCGGATATCCGTGGCCGAAAGACCATACTGCTGAGTTTTGGGGGCAAAACCAGGCGCGGATCCGAGGAGGATGCCCGTCAGTTGGGATTAGGGGTGTCGTGGGTTGCGGTTGGCCTCAGTTCGGTGCCGGTAACGGAGTTATCAAAGGCGTCACTGCTTGGGTTCACATCTGGGTTGAAGATAGAGGACATCGTGAAAGAGCCATACACCCGGCGGGTTGGCCGTGGAGCTGTGGTCGTAGTACCTAAGGGCAACCTAGATATTGAGCAGATCGCGGAACTGCTGATCTACCATCCTGAACGTTTTGTTCCGGGTGCCAAGGCACCGTATCCCATGGCGGAGTGCAGCGAGGTGGTTCACGTGACACGGTTCACAAACGGCAGTGTGCTGCTGCTGAACTACAATAACGCCGAATCTCAAGTGCGATATGGCGGTAAGTCGATCACGATGGCGCCTTATTCCATAGCGCAGATATAGGCGCGCCTGATTTATTGATATCAATGTAACTAGTAATGTGGTTTCGAAATGAGTTGGAGGAAGATGATGGCAGATAATAAGCAGCCGTTACAGAAGCAAGTGATATTTAATGGCGGAAACGCAGCAGTATGGGATACAGGTCGTGATGCCGTTCGCCTGTCGGCTGAGTATAAAAAGAACGTGATTGAGCCTCAAGCACAGGCGATCCGGTGGAGTTTTTCACCCAAAACAACATCATTTGCCGACATCTTCTATATACCGAACATCAATAGGCCGTTCGAGCAGTTAGTCATTAATCTGAAAAACCTGGGCAGTGCTGTCAGTATATCGGCGAAGTTGGTAGATCATTTTGGCGCTGAGTATGTGGTACCGCAGCAGTCGGTTGCGCAGTCCAACGAGTGGCAGTCGATTAGCTTTGCATTTGATGATTTCGCCGTTGGCTCATGGTCGAAAGATGAAGACGGTCAGATAGATTATCCCATTAAGCAGATTGCCGTCATTGCCTACAATATCGAAGTCGGTAAAGACTACCAGCTAGATATCGCTGAAATCGCAGTACTCCGCAAACCTGCAGTGCGGATGATCGCGTTGATGAAGCCAGTGCCGCGCAGCGTGACGGCGGGGCAGAAGATCGTGCTTCAGGGCACCATCGTGCCCAAAACGGACTATGACAACAAGATGACATGTGAGCTTCAGTTGATGCGTGGCAATCAAATGACAGCGCGATGTGCGATTAAGTTGCCGGAGAACTTCAAAGCAGGGCAAAAGCTGCAGATTGGTCCTGTTGAGCTGCGCATTCCACTCTTTTCTTGGGGTGGTGAGCACTACATCCGGTGCAGCATCGGCTATTCTGAGGTTGTGAATGCGGCGGGCTCAGAGCAGATCGTGAAGCTGCATGTTCAACCGCGACATGTTGGTAAGAGTGTGGCCACAGTGGAACCATACAAAGGGGTGCCTACACTACACATTAATGGCCAACCCAATGCCGCGATGAGTTACATGAGTTACAATCCCAACACCAAATACTACACGCAGTTCGGAAATGCAGGGGTTCATATCTTTACCTTTAGTGCCACTCCTACCGAAGCCGGTTACACCCTTTCGAAAGAGACATGGACTGCCCCCAACAAATGGGATTACAGCCAAACTGATGAGCGATCCATGATGGTGATGTCCAGCGACGAGCACGCCTACTTCTTCCCTCGGCTTTACCTGCGGGCACCAAAATGGTGGACCGATAGTCATCCTGATGAACTCGTCACTTATGACCCAGGTGATGGAAAGCCGATCCCCTTCCTGCATTCGGAAGGCCGACGTGTGCCCTCGTGGGCATCAGAGGTGTGGCGTAAGGACACCGCAATGGCGATACAACGCTATATTCGGCATATGGAACAGTCGCCGTGGGCAGACCGTTTGATAGGATACCACATCGCTTCGGGCACTACTGAGGAGTGGATGATGTGGGGCGGTAACGATGACCAGTGGGTGGACTACAGCAAGCCTAATCGCGAGGCTTTCCATCGCTGGCTGAAGGCAAAATACAGCAGTATCGACGCGCTGCGCACCGCGTGGCAAAACACCAATGTGACCTTCGATACCGCAGCGATCCCCACGAAGAAGCAGCGTGCGGCTTCCACGTTTGACTCCTTGCGTGATCCCAGTTCAGAGCAGCAGGTGATTGACTACTATCTGTATAACAGCGATCTGGTAGTCGATACCATCGCCTATTTCGCTCAGGTTGTTAAGCAAGCCACGCGTAATGAAAAACTCGTCGGTGCGTTTTATGGGTATGTTCTGCAGTTAGCTGCCGATCAACGGCAGCAGAATGCTGGCCATTTATCCATTAAAAAGCTGTTGGAGTGTCCTCATGTTGACTTCATCACCAGCCCGACTAGCTACGCTTTTCGAGCTCCTGGCACAGGATACACGCACTTTATGTCGCTATCCGATTCGGTTAAGGCACACGGCAAGCTGTGGATGGATGAGAATGACTACAAAACCTGGCTGTCACCAGGCCTTATTGGAGACTGGGGCAAAACCGCTACCTGCGAGGAGAGCATTCAACAGCAGCAGCGTGAGTTCGGCTGTGTGATGGGACATAGCTGCGGTAAGTGGTGGTTTGATATGGGCGGAGGCTGGTTTGACGATCCGAAAATGATGAAAGCCATCGGCAACATGGCCGGTATCGCCGATAAAAGCCTGGCTTGGGATAGGTCCCCTGCCGACGAAATTGCCCTCATTGTGGATCCTCATTCGCTGGCATGGATGCGTACGGGCAACGAGTTTAGCGGTGCATTGATCATGCAGCAATTGCCATTGCTGGTAAAGCTGGACTGGTCACCCTCAACACGAATGGCTTTGCCATCTTGTACCGTCACCCAAACACCGCACTCCACCAGCAAACGCAAACCCGCCGCCCTCCCCTCCTCTCTCGACGACGAGTGGTCTGAGTTCTGAACGGGGAAAATTCATCGAGGACGAATAGAAATGACTTTCATCAAAAATCTATCCTTATCGGCCAAGCTCACCCTGTCGGTATTGCTGGTTCTGGCCGTCGCCATGATCGGAAATGCTCTGTATCTTGCCCACTATTCGGCAAATCTGCTGGAAGAAAAAGCCGTCAAGGATTTGCAACAACAAACCAGACTCGTCATCAATCAACTGCAAAGTTATAACGATGCCTT
>CAZFLA010000063.1:15274-18485 GCA_964519405.1 uncultured bacterium | reverse complement strand
AATCTGAATTGGGGTCATGTCTGGTCATTCATCCCTCCGAAACCCGATGATTAGAGGCACAAGCTATCGCCCACCACGCAAACCCATTCGCGTCTATTCGCGTTCATCCGCGGTTAACGCTCCCCTAGCCTAATCGGCCGATATACGCTGATGGACACGATGGATGATCCTGTGGCACAGCAGCTCATCGCGGTCTGCCAACTCTTTTGCGTGATCTTCAGCGAATTCTCTGTTCTCGTTTACACATTCTGCACTCAGTTTACCCGGACAGACAGCTAATGTCAAGCTTTTTCATGGTATCACCACGCCACATTCCTGCTCGATGGTCACCCCTTTCGGACGCAGATGGGCTGAAGCAGACATGGCAGCAGAGCTATCTAGACGATATTCTGAGATATATCAGTTCAACTCGGTGTATAGTAAAATTGCAAGACACTGGGAAGCATTTGATAATTATCTGGAATCGGCGTCGCCTAAAGATCCGGTGACCGCCGTCGACGAAGACACCGTTCTAGAAGAGCATCTCGCACTAGTTGGTAATGACACTCATTTCTACCGACTGCGTGAGGCGATGCACCTTTCTGGGCCAGACACGGAAGAGATCATCCAGCAGCTTATCGCTGAGGGCTTGATCAGCCGAGTTGTGTCGGAAGCACGCGGACCGCTGCTAACCCGCACACGGTAAACGCCTAATGGCCCGGCATTCCTAGCGACTGCAAAATAACCCGAAATGTCGGGCCATTTTAGGAAGGTGTCTACCTGTGAGCAAATCAACACCGATAATAGCCATCACCAGCGGCCGGATTAACATGCAGACTGGCAATAACGATCAGCAGAATGTGTGGTGCGGCTGTAATCAACGATACGTGGTTTCGATATTACGGGCCGGCGGATGCCCTATCATCCTGCCATATTTGTCTGGAGAAACGGCTGTCGACGCTTTGATAGAACGATGCGATGGATTGCTGCTCAGCGGCGGAGGCGATGTTCACTCATTTCGATACAACCAGGAGCCTCACCCAAGAAGCGGGGGACAAGATCCTCTGCGCGACACGTTAGAAGAGCGCGCACTAAATGCAGCTCTCAAACGCGGAATTCCCGTTTTGGGTATCTGCCGCGGAATACAAATGCTTAATGTGGCATTTGGCGGTACGCTAATTCAAGATATCCCTACTCAAGTAGAGAACCCAAACAAACACTACGCCAGCGGATACGCCCCCACTCTGCTGCACAGCATTAAAGTAACTCCGAACACGCTGCTTGATCGTGTGGCAGGTCCGCAGTTGACAGCCGTGAATAGCTGGCATCACCAAAGCGTGGATGCATTAGGCGAGGGACTGCAGGTGAACGCCGTGGCACCTGACGGAGTCATCGAAGGCATTGAAGCCAGCGATGGTCGGCCGATTTTAGCAGTGCAGTTCCACCCTGAGGAGCTGTCCCATGAAATCGCAGCATTCCAGCGTTTGTTCGACTGGCTGTGCGGACAAACAATCTAGAGTTATTATCACAGAGGTAACAACGTGAGGTTACCTCTGTGTTCCTGTCTCGGTGCAGTATTGCCCTAACTGGAGCTTACTGGCAGTTGTCATCCATTCGCACTATCACATCGGTGATGAGACCAAACCCGCGGTATCATAGCGATTTTGCAGTTGGCTCGTTGTTTTCCGAAGCATATTGCGGCTGCAAAAACAAAGCATGTTACTGCCGATTTGGTGTCTCATCCTTTGGAGGATATTTAGCCTCAAACTCAACCAGTATTTTTAACAAGCGTTCATCAAGAAAGACCAACGCATGTTTTCGGATTTCAGTCGGTATTCCATAATAGGCCTCAGCGATGCCACCTGTAATAGCAGCAAGGGTATCACTGTCTCCGCCGATAGATATTGCATTACGGATGGCATCTTCAAAACCACCAGACTCAAAAAAGGCTTCCAATGATTGAGGCACTGTATCCTGGCAGCTCTCGTTGAATCTGTAGCTGCTGCGGATTCCATCAAGCGTGAAATTGAGCGGATAATAGTTTGACGTTATATAGTCACGAATCTCAAGTATGTTCTTCCCTGAACGAGCGAGGTAAACTGCTGCTGAGGTCGCCTCGGCCCCTTTCATACCCTCTGGATGGTTGTGTGTGACTACCGTCACGGCTTTAGAAAAGCGTACAGCTTCTTCCAGACTGTTAGCCGCAAAGCCGCATGCGCTCACACGCATTGCCGACCCATTTCCGTAGCTGCCATAAGGCTTGGGATTATCAGATTGTATCCAGTGTCTGAATCGGCCGCCATATCCGCAGCCAGGATAATGTCTGCCTATTCCTTGCATAAACTTCACAGCATTATCAGACAGGTCACTATAGTCTGATGTGCTTTCCAACAAAGCTTTAGCTATTGCTAAAGACATTATAGAATCATCCGTCACATGGCATTTACTGGTCAGGAAGTCGAATTCTTTACTCCTGTTATTGTTCCATTCAAAGCGGGATCCAACGATATCACCGATAATCGCACCTAACATAGTGACACCTCCAAGTAAAGTGCAGCACACCCACGATTTCATTCCTGTATTTCCAAAAACTCCCGGTGGCTTACCGATATTATAATATACCTGCATAAACTACACAAATCAGTAAACGGTGTGCCATAATGGTTTTAAGAACAGTGTGATGCAGCATAAGCGTTCTTTGTTCTTAAGCATAACCATGGTGAGTGTCTGTCAGACTAATCGATAGTGGGATGATGAGCCGGCAAGACATCTCTGCAATATCACGGCTCCACTGACACACAGAATTGAGGGTAACATTCTATAATGAAACGAGTAACAGTCATCATTTTAGCCATTCTCTTTTGTTTTTCTATCGTCTGTTCCTGTAATGCAGCCCCTCTGTTGAACGAAGAACAAGCCATCAGTGTCGCACGAGCGTGGCTCGCAAAACCCGATTGGGTGCCTACTGAACGCAAAGTCGACACATTCGTATACATCAATGGCAAGACGATATACCATATGTTTTTGGGAAATGATACTGATTCCATTCATATCGACCGGAGTAACGGCAGGGTGTTTAAGTGGGTAACAGGCGCATATGACCCAGAAGATGCGTCTGCTGATGATTCTGCCACACTGAAGGCGTTTAAAGCTTGGGCACCCACTCATGTTTCTCCTGCACTGATGGCGAAACTGACTATGGTTTGGCCATCTTGTTGGATGCATCGTCAAG
>CAZFLA010000063.1:265-15264 GCA_964519405.1 uncultured bacterium | reverse complement strand
CGGCATACTGCATCCCGACACCTATGTATATGTGGAGTCAAACCGCAGCGGATCGATTGTTTATGCGGAAATGCATGATGGGGAACATGCAGATTACAACGGACCCATTAATATCACGCCAAAAAAAGCGATGATTCTTGCAGACAAGTGGGTTCGGACAGAACACTATACGAATCAGGGTCATTATACATGGCTTTACAATGACTATAAATTGAAATATGGGCTATTCGACAAAACTCTGACATATCCCGTGCCTGTATACACCATTGTGTGTGATTTGCCAGCATCACTTCAGCGTTGCGGTTGCGAATCTCACTTTAACATAAACATCAATGCTGTAACTGGCGAAGTATGGGATGAAGATGACTGTGGAAGGAACCTTTCGGTGGTCTCCACAGCCAAATCGCAAATGCTCGTTGTTGACTACGATAATAAATACAACCGCGGCTACCTAGATGGGCTCATTCCGTTGAAGCGGCTTATTGCATTCTCAAATAAAAAAATATCTGCTAAAGCCGGTGATTTGGTGTTTTACGTAAACGGAAAGCGCGCAGCACTTCCGACAAAAGTGGTATCGAAACACGGCAATCTCTACTTGCCATGGCAGGCACTTAAGTCGATCAAAGGCGTGACAACAACTTATTATCCCAAGATCAACTATCTGAGGGTTACAACAACCGGCACGAAATTGAACTAGGATATTAGTTCATTTCCGAATTATCTAGCAGCAGTTTAGCTATGATAAACCCATCGGATAACTATACAAAAAAGGGGCGACCGGTTGGTCGCCCTTTTTGGATATATTGGGAAGCTTAGAGGCTTTCTATAACGAAAACTCAGAGCCTTTCAATAAGGGAAAGCACGGGGGCTTTCCCTATAATTCCTACATCCCTACTTCATCACCTTTTTTATAGCTAACGATAGTTCCTTCAGCTGCACATCGTCAACTGTGCTTGGTGCACCAAACAACATATCTTGTCCGGTTGTTGTCTTAGGAAATGCGATGACGTCGCGAATATTATCGTCGTCTGTCAGGAACATCACCAGACGGTCGATGCCAGGCGCGATTCCACCATGCGGCGGAGCCCCAAACTCAAAGGCTTCCAGCATGTGACCAAACCGCTCACGAGCCTGTTCCTTGGTATAGGCCAACAGCTCAAACACTTTTTCCTGGATGTCTGGGCGATGGATTCGAATAGAACCGCTGGCCCACTCCACACCGTTGCACACGATGTCGTAGCATTGCGCACGAACCTTAGCTGGGTCTGTATCAAGCAGAGGCAGATCTTCTTCGTGCGGCATCGTGAATGGGTGGTGCATAGCATCCCATCGATTTTCGTCTTCGTTCCACTCAACCAGCGGGAAGTCGACAACCCACAGGAAAGCCAAAGTGTTAGGATCAGCCAGCTTCAATCGCTTGCCCATCTCAACACGCAGCCGTCCCAGGCAGTTCGCCACCATCTTCGCATCACCTGCGACAATCGCAGCCATGTCACCGGTATTGGCACCAACGGCGACTTTGATGGCGTCAATCTCTTCAGGTTTTAGGAACTTAGCGATCGGCGAGCGAACACCGGTTTCCTGCCATTGAATGGTGGCTAGTCCCTTCGCACCAAAGCGCTTCACGAACTCGGTAAGCTCATCCAGTTCCTTGCGGCTGTAAGCAGCAGCACCAGGAATGCAGATCGCTTTAATCTGTCCGCCGCTGTCCAGCGCACCGCGGAATACTCCGGCTTCGGTGTCTGCCAGCAACTCAGTGAGGTCGACGAACTCCATGCCAAATCGGATGTCTGGTTTGTCGGAACCAAACCGACGCATCGCTTCATCGTAGCTCAGCCGCGGCCAAGGTCCAGGCAGTTTCTTCTCAGTAACTTTGCCGATGACTTCCATGGCCATCTCTTCAATCAGCGCCATGATGTCCTCTTGCTTAACAAAAGACATCTCAAGGTCAAGCTGAGTGAACTCTGGCTGGCGGTCTGAACGTGCATCCTCATCACGGAAGCATTTGGCTATCTGGTAATACCGCTCCACACCAGCAACCATCAGCAACTGCTTCATCTGCTGCGGGCTTTGCGGCAGTGCATAGAACTGACCAGGATATAACCGGCTGGGCACTAGGTAGTCACGTGCACCCTCAGGAGTGGACTTAATAAGGATCGGCGTCTCAACTTCCAGGAAGTCCTTCTTGTTCAGGAATTCGCGCATACCTGCGACAAGTTTATGGCGAATCTCCATTCGCTTGTACATCTCGGATCTGCGCAAGTCAAGATAGCGATACCGCAGCCGGATCATCTCATCCACATTGAAGTTTTCGTCGTTCAACATGAATGGAAGCGGCTTACAGGTGTTCAATATCTCCGCGTCGGTAACCAGCACTTCCACTTCGCCAGTTGCCAGCTTGGGGTTGTCAGCACCTTCAGGGCGATGCCTTACAGTGCCCTGCACCGCTACGACAAACTCCATACGCAAAGACTGCGATAGCTCCAGCATCTCTTTGTTGACATCTGGATCAAACACGACCTGCACGATACCTGTACGGTCTCGTAAGTCTGCGAAGAGCAGTCCGCCATGGTCACGGGTTCGCTGAACCCAGCCGTTTAAGGTAACGGTCTGCCCAATATGGTCACTGCGTAGTTCACCGCATGATATAGTTCGTTGCCACTGATCCACAGATTTACCTCCGAGATTGGGCGTCTAGCGCCTGTGTGAGTATCGCGCAGCACTCATCAAGACTGACCAACTGCTGCTGTTTATCAGACATGTTGCGGATAAGCGCTGAATGATTTTTAAGTTCATCTTCACCCATCATCACGGTGAATAGAGAACCGAATTTGTCAGCAAGTTTCATCTGTGCCTTCAAACTGCGGCGTTGAAAATCCATATCGACACTAATACCGGCTTGCCTCAACTGCTGCATCAGCAGTAAAGCGGGTTTTTCGGCGGCTTCGCCTAGTGCAGCTATAAATACCTGCAATGATTGCCTCCCAGCCGATGCCACGCCTAGCTCCTTAAGAGCGATTATAGCGCGTTCCACTCCCAAAGCATACCCGATGCCAGGAGTGCTCTGTCCGCCGATCTCTTCCACCAAGCCGTCGTAACGTCCGCCGCCGCCAAGAGCGTTCTGCGAACCAAGCGCACTGGATTGAATTTCAAAAGCGGTTTTGGTGTAGTAATCGAAGCCGCGCACCAAGTTTTTGTCTACCTGGTAGTTTACACCCATATCATTTAGAAATCCGCACAGTTTGTCGAAGTGCTCACGGCACTCATCACACAAGCTATCAATGATATCAGGAGCGTCTGCCAGCTTCTCTTTGCACTCAGGACGCTTGCAGTCCAACATACGCATCGGGTTGTTTTCGTAGCGTACCTGGCAAGCATCGCACAGCTCATGCACAAATGGCTTGGCGAATTGCTGCAGCTTCTCGCGGTAAACGGGCCGGCAGACTGGGCACCCAACGCTGTTCAACACCAGGTTGAGCGTTTCTATGCCAATCTCGCGGTAGAACTGCATCGCCATCGCGATCACTTCAGCATCAATCGCAGGGTTCTGCGAACCTAATGCTTCGATACCTACCTGATGTGCTTGGCGATATCTGCCTGCTTGCGGGCGTTCATATCGAAAAATTGGGGTGAGGTAATAGAGTTTGCTGACACCGGCTTCTGCAGCTAAATTGTGTTGAACATAAGCACGAACAGCAGGAGCTGTTCCCTCTGGTTTCAGAGCTAACCGACGTCCTCCGCGATCTTCAAACACATACATCTCTTTACTGACGACGTCGGTGTGTTCACCCATACTGCGTGTAAAAAGATCAACTTCTTCGAAAATCGGGGTGCGTATCTCATGGTATCCATAACGCCTGGCGACCGAGCGGAAGCATTCTTCCACTTGCTGCCAAAGCGGAGTATCTTCGGGCAGGAAATCGTTGGTTCCTCTAGGTGCGCTGTAGCGCATGGTATTTCTCCTTTGAAGACCTTTCGGGAGTGCCTATGATGAAAAAATAGCGACAAGCGCTTGTGCGGTTGTCGCCAATAAAAGATGGTAGCGGAGGGCGGACTTGAACCGCCGACACCGCGGGTATGAGCCGCGTGCTCTGACCGCTGAGCTACTCCGCCATAGGCAGAAGTTATTATGCCAGACAAAATAAGTTTTGTCAAGTTTTGGATACCGCTGGCAATTTACTTCATAAATGCATTGTCATACCGGCTCAAATGGACACCTGGTATGACAATGAAGCAGCCTTATGAGGAGCATCTACCTATACGGTAATGGTATCTCCCATGGTATGCACTTTTATAAAGTTAGTGCGTCCCGGCACCCCTACAGGGATACCCGCGGTAATGACGATGGTGTCACCCGGTTGGATGAAGTCTGATTCCGCCATGGTTTCAGTAACCATCACCAGCATCTCTTCCATCGTCCTTACATTTCTGCAAAGCAGTGGCCTTACGCCCCAGGATAGCGCTAACTGGCGGTAGGTATATTCGTCTGGCGTCAACGCCACAATCGGAGCATGAGGTCGTCGTTTACTCACTAAACGAGCAGTACCGCCCGATTGTGTGGCGCAGGCGATGGCTCTCGCGCCAATACCGTGACTGATGTGCCATATGGCTTCAGCAACGGCCTCAGTTGTCGACTGATCACCCATCCCTGCCAGATTATGCTCCCTGACAGTGCCCACTACAGAAAGCTCCATACGTGCGCATATCTTGCTCATGATCTCAACTGTTTGCACAGGATACATGCCAGCCGCCGTTTCTCCCGACAGCATGACCGCATCGGTGCCATCCAGGATGCTGTTTGCCACATCGCTGGCCTCGGCACGCGTTGGCCGTGGTGCGTTCATCATCGACTCCAGCATTTGTGTTGCAGTAATCACGATTTTGTCATGAGCATTCGCCTGTTCGATGATGTGCTTCTGAACCACAGGAACCTCATCGATAGGAATCTCCACACCCAGATCACCGCGTGCGATCATGATACCGTCCACGACTTCCATGATCTCCTCTAGGTTGAGCACCGCTTCACGCTTCTCGATTTTACCAATGACCTTAATGCGGGAGTCGTTCTGACGAATCATCTGGATGACAGGGCTGAGGTCGGCAGCTGATCGGATGAAGCTGACGGCTACCCAGTCAACCCCATTTTCTATGCCAAACCGTAAGTCATCAAGATCCTTTGAGGTCACAGAAGCAACAGGCAGATGGCTGTCTGGCAGGTTTACGCCTTTTCGTGAAGACACAGTGCCGCCCACGACAACCTGTGCAGATATGGTGTCTTCGGTATGGTCAACAACTACCAGCTCCACCTTGCCGTCATCGATGAGTATGCGATGCCCCTTGCCTATGGCCTTAAAGGCAGACACACTCGGGAAAGGAATGGTGTTGCTGCGCTCATCAGGAGCGTTGCTTAGTTGGACGGTGTCGCCATGAACTAACTTTACAGGCTCGTTCATCACACCTAACCGAATCTTGGGCCCACACAGATCCTGAAGTATCGCGATAGGTTTGCCCAGTTCCTGGCCCACCTGTCGCACATTCTCGATGTGTTGGAGTTTATCAGCGTGGGTGCCATGACTGAAGTTCAGCCTGGCCACATTCATACCAGCTACTGCCAGTTTTCTTACTGTGTCAAGGTCTTCACAGCTTGGGCCGATGGTACACACGATTTTGGTTCTACGAATTGAGGTCTCTAGCAATTGGTGTTCATTTCTCCTTGCGGTTTCCATGTGGATGGCTTCAATGACACCTATGGATAACAGCATTGTGATCACTTATAGTATACCTTTCGCAAGTTATCACTACATTAAATACAGCAGTATTACGATGAACATCAATAATTGTTCTTCTGAAAGTATTGTTGAAATTGCCTCAGCCGACGATATGATGTAAGATGACTTCAACACAACCCGGCTTAAGGATGGAAACTCATGACGAAATGTCAGTTACTAAAGGCAATAGCAGTTATGCTCATTACTGCAACAGCAGCCGCTGCCATGGCAAAAGATAGTCTTCCTACGCTCTTGCCGAAGCCACAGAGCATTAAATACACAAAAATGGTACGACCATTCGCTCTGCGCAGTATTAACAAGTTCATACTGCCTAGCAGTTGCGTGAAAGCAGCTGCGGGTATTGATATGTTCAATGACAAGTTTGTTAAACAGGGCGGCACTGCCATACCTAAGTCCGGTATAGCAACCCAACCTTGCACCGCAGGAACAATCTGGCTTGGTACCACAGCTAATCCTGTAGTTGATCGCCTTTTCAGCGGCATGCCGAAGCCAAAACAACAAGGCTACCGTCTTGCTATTGGTGACAACTGGGTAGTCATTTCGGGTAAAGATGTACAAGGGCTATACTACGGCCTCATGACGCTCATCCAGTTATTGCAAGCGGACAACACCATGCCTCAGCTGAGGATATCTGACTGGCCGGAGCTGCAGCTGCGGGGAACCTACATCGGCGATGCCAACCCAGAGCAGATGATTGCCTACTTCTCCTCTCTAAAGCTCAACTTCATGGTCTTCGAGTATGCCGACCTATACAAACTCGACCAACCAGAAACTGCTGCACGATGGAAAAACATCGCGAAATTATGCCGAGAACACTTCATTGAGCCTATTCCAGAATTGCAGAGTTTAGGACACGGAAATGTGGTGTTGAGTATCGAACCTCGCTGCCAGGAAGGCATCCGCATCAGCAACTACCAGGTAGTGGCAAAAGCAGGTTCAATTCAAGCCGATGACCTTTCTATGGCTAGTGATCCCATAAACAATGCGGGCTTCGAGAAGGCTGACGGAACTGCACCAACCGGCTGGAAGATCGATACCGTGCCCAACGGGGTCAGTGTTGATCCATCCACTAAATACGCCGGCAATGCTTCACTGAAGATCACACGCACCGACAGAGGTCAACTCAGGGCTTGGCAGAATGTAAAATGCGAAACACATTCGATTTATAAATTGAGTGCTCATGCCAAAACAAAGAATGTCGCTTCTGGTGCAGGTATCACAGGCGCGTATATCGAGGTATACGGAGTAACCCCTGAAGGTGATTTATCACCGGCCCCGTTAGGAATATCCAAGCAGATATCTGGAGATAACGACTGGACGGCTCTATCTGTCGAGTTCAATAGCCTTGCTTACACAACACTGTGTATATTTGTGCGTCTGCAGAACGCAGATGGCACAGTGTGGTATGACGATATTCAGATGCGTGGGGTCAGTCGTGATCAGAAAATACTCCGTAACCCCATCTCGGAACCATTCACGCTGAAAAGCGCAGATGGCAAAACTACTTATGAATCTACACGTGACTACCAAATACTTGCTCCTGAACAAAAAGCAGCGCCCGATGCACCAACAATCGCCATACCTGCAGGCAGTCGAATCCGCGAAGGACAGCATCTCCTAGCCGATTTCGATGCGATGTATAGCGGATACTACACCTGCTGCCCATCTGAACCGTTGTATCAACAGTTAATGAAGAAGTCTATCCGCAACGTCATTCAGTGTATGCAGCCGACATATCTGCACATTGGTCATGATGAACCCCAGTTGCTAAATGAAGACAACCGCTGCCGTTCACGAAACCTAACAAATGCCGAAATCTATGCAGATGATGTGAAGCGGATGTATGACTATATGCATGAGGCTGACCCAAAATGCCAGATGATGATGTGGGATGACCCGCTTAATCCATTCTCCAACGCCCCTGCCTTTCACCTTGAAAAAGCCTCGCAGCTTATTCCCAAAGACATCATCATGAATGCCTGGGCATACAGTTACCCTGCCGAAAATGAGAAGATCGTGAAGTCGATCGACTTCTGGGTGAAACAAGGGTTTAACGTCACCGGTTCCCCATGGTTTGACCACAACAACTGCAGATTTTGGGCAGAGCAGTTGATCAAGAATAAGAAAAGTAAGCATATATTGGGTCTATTCTACACAGCCTGGGGTGATTTCCCTGAAAAGCGATGGGACGGACTTGAAGTCTCTGCAGACTCATCCTGGTCAGGGGTAAAGCCAAGCGACCAGTAAATTAAAGCAATCTCCCCCTCTCGTAAAGAGGGGGAGATTGTGATGCAGGCAACAACTCACTGATCCCGCAGGTTTCGGCAACCCAAACTCAGCTCCGCAGCGCTTCAAACATCGCCAGGATGTTCTCCACAGGTGTATTAGGTTGGATGTTGTGGATAGCAGCCGCCACCAACCCACCATCTTTGCCCAATATCTTTATCCGTTCGGAAACCTGCGCCTGCACCTCATCAGGTGTGCCGAATGGCAGTGTATGCTGTGTATCTACGATTCCGCCCCAAAACACCAGTTGGTCACCCCAGCGTTGTTTTAGCGTTTCTGGATCCATTCCCTTGGCAGAACACTGCACAGGATTTAGTATGTCCACACCAGCCTCTACAAAGTCATCAAGGTAGGCCACCACAGAGCCGCAAGTGTGAAACAGCGTCTTCCAACTGGTGTTTTGATGCACCCAGTCGTTGATTCGCATATGGCACGGCTTATAGAAATCCCGATAAGTGTTGGGGTTGATGAAGGGGCCGGTCTGCATGCCAAAATCGGTGCCTGACACACCGAGCACATCAATCGTGTTTCCTACCGCTTTATAGATGCGCTGAAGGTTCTGGATGGCGATGTCGGTTTGCCGTTCAAAGATGCCATGGATATAATCGGGGTAGAGCAGCGGAGCGGTATACCACAGCTCCACATCGCGGATACCCTTCGGGTGCTTCATGCCCGGTGAAGGCACTTTGGCGATGTCGCCTAACCCGCCGCATCCCGACCAGTAGACAACTGCCAGTTCCGTATTCACGCAGAGATGATTTATCTGTTGGCTTACGAAAGCCACTTCCTCATCGGTGTGGACGCTTGTGTAACCATCCAACCACTCATCAGGATCAAGATGATCTTCATCGATGGGCTCCTGCCTGATGATGGCATCGAAATAGTATCCCTTACGCGGCATTCGCGCAGAGGGTGGAAGGGAGGTATCGCCCTGCGGGTGCATCAATAAATCGCCATTCGTGTCTACAGTCACATTGAACTGTCCTGGCACCAAAACCTCCGTGCCATCAAACAACTGCCAGGGCTTCCAGTTTTCGTTGCGGAAACCGAACATAGTTGAGGGGCCGAATACCGGTACGGTGTCGATACCAAGCAGTTCCCTCACCTCAGGTTCCACCTCTGCCAGCATCTGATAGGGATCAACCACTTTCACAGGCATCATAGGTAAACCTAATGCACGGCGCAGCTTCGCGTATGTGCTGGCAGCGATACCAGTCACCGAGGTGCCCCCCAAATCGACGGGTACCTTATCTGATGATTGATGCCTGATGGCTGCTTGAATACGTTCTCTGGATGTCATACAATAACTCCCATTTAAATACGGTAAAACTCTAAGCTGTTCTAGTTCTATAACGCTACCAACATAATACCCAGATATGGGGTGAGAAGCAGTTATACGAATGATCATATCGGGGTATAACAAAGGTAATCATACGAAATTCACAATTTCGAAAACTCGGAGTCATATATGCTGCTTACATTAAGAAAAAACGGCCGGATCACACTGCCAGCTGCCATTAAGAATGCCGCGCATCTGGAAGATGGTGATCTTCTTTACTGTGAGGTTTGCAACGGCCAGATCATCTTAACACCTAAAAAGATCATCGATTCATGCGATGCTTGGTTTTGGTCACCTCAATGGCAGCAAGCTGAAGAAGAAGCCCAACATGACATAAACACCGGAAATGTGGAAGAGTTTGAATCTGTTGACGAGTTACTCGCCAACCTAAAAGACGAGTAGTACCCAAAATACCTCTTTACCGACTAGTTCAAACGAGCTTACCATGGTATATCGGGATGATACATTGGGTAGTCTTTAATTAAACGCCTTGCCTTCATTGACAGATACCAATCGGCTGCACAACCCTCCTCGATATCAATTGCCCTGCTCCCACCACTTCGCCGCGAGATAATTTCAAATCTTGCTATTACTACACAATAAGATCATGCAGGAACAGTTGCCGGCTGACAAACGTTATGTGTATGATAATATGTACATGTGTTATCTAGTTCACATCGAACAATGTAGTTTGACTTACACTATAGCACCAGGATTGGGTGAGGGTGACGTATGGAGTGGCGGTTAATTGAAAGTGATCCAGGATCCGCAGCCTGGAACATGGCGTTAGACGAGGCAATTTTTAGTTCGGTAATAGATAAAGAAGCACCACCTACCATTAGGGTCTACACATGGGACTGCCCATCGATATCCCTAGGACGATTTCAACAAGCCCACCGTGTTTTAAACACCAATGTCTGCACAGATAACCGCATCTCTGTAGTTCAGCGCATCACCGGAGGCAAAGCGGTGCTGCACGGCCATGATATCACCATATGTGTGTGCGCACCTAACCACATCATGGGTAAAGCACGAGGCGTGGTTGGCAGTCATCTCGCTCTCACAACAGGATACGTCAAAGGACTGACAAAGCTCGGTCTCGAAACATTTGCCTCTGACACTGCCGATCGTGCACACCTTGTCGGCCCACATGCCAATTGTTTCGCAGCCAGTGCCGCTGGAGACATCAGCACACACGACGGCCAGAAACTTATAGGCGGCGCACAATACCGACGCGCCGATTGCTTTATGGAGCAAACCAGCATACCTATCTCCCCCCTACCTGATGTTCTTCGCGGGGTGCTGACAGACGGTATCGAACTACCCGAGACGCCTCTCAGCAAGTATCAGCATGGCGACATCGTCACCCATCTTCTGGATGGTCTCTCCGAACACCTCTCTTTGCAACTGACGGCATCGGAACCTAGTAAAGCAGAAATTGCTTTGGCTAAGGAGCTGCTGTCCAGATACGAACTCGATGTATTGTTGTGATTATCACGCCTGTTGCGAGTAGAATATGTAAGGAGTAATCTTTAGTTGGAGGACGACATGGCCTATATCATTGCTGAGCCGTGCCAACACTCTAAAGATGGTTCCTGTCAGAAGGTCTGTCCCGTAAAATGCATACATCCTGGTATATATACCAGTAAAGATGGTGTGGTTTACGATCAGCTCTTCATCCATCCCGATGACTGCATAGACTGTGCGTTATGCGTGGATGAGTGTCCGGTAGGAGCTATCTTCGCAGACAGCAAGCTGCCTGCAAAATGGAAGGAATACGAGAAGATCAACCGCGATGCGTTTGAAAGCGGACAGGTTGAAGGATAATCTCGCATCAGCCATACAGGATTCGATCGCTTCATCGCCCTCGGGCGGTTTTGTGATACCATAAACTATAATTTCCGGAGGTCAGCGACACAAGTGGCTTACGTAATAACCGATGAATGCACCACCTGCCTCACTTGCGTGGATGTATGCCCAACCGAAAGCATTCACGAATTTGATGGTGAGAACCAGGTCTTTATCAACCCGGACACCTGCACTGACTGTGGTGCATGCGAAGCTGAGTGCCCATCTGGTGCTATCTTTGCAGATTTCGATCTGGCAGAAGATAAAAAGCAGTTCATTCAGATCAACGCCAGCAAATATTAAGCTTAGGCATTCGCAAATATATCGCCCGGGCGTTTGCTCGGGCGTTTTTTATTGATAGATAAGTGGAGGTTTCATATGGATTGGATGCAAATATCGGTGACGGTAGATTCGTCTGCACATGATGCCATCATAGAGATGTTTCAACAATTGGGATGTGCTGGTGCTTGGACACTGCTGAATACGGTGACGGCCTATCTCCCTGCCCTGCCCGAAAGCGACGAGAAACTTCAGGCAGTCGAAAAAGGGTTGGCTAGGTTGCCCGAGTTCGGCCTTCCCACCGTGCAGGAAATCACAACAGCCATTGTAAAAGAAGAGGAATGGGCCGAAAGCTGGAAGGATTACTTTAACCCGCAGCGCATCGGTAAGCATCTTGTGATCTGCCCAAGCTGGCGTCAGTGCGACTTAGAACAAGATGACATCATCGTCCATATGGACCCCGGTATGGCATTTGGCACGGGACAGCACCCCACCACCAAACTCTGCGCCGAGTGGCTAGAAGATATTGTGACTCCTGGCATCACGGTCGTCGATGTAGGCACAGGCAGCGGCATCTTGGCCATATGGGCCGCAAAACTTGGCGCCGCTTCCGTATGGGCTGGTGATATTGACCCCGTAGCCGGCGATGTCGCCTCTGTGAATGTGGAACGCAACCAAGTCAACAATGTCGTTAGCGTTCATGTTGCCCCGGGCATTTCCGACGCACCTCAGTGCGATTTATTGATTGCCAATATCATAGCGGATGTTATCCTGCCGATGCTGCCATCTTTTAGCGCACGTGTGAAACCGGGTGGCCGTATACTGCTCAGCGGCATCGTTGATTTTCGCGCCGACGATATCATCAGTGCCATGAAGCAGCACGGTTTTTCGCAGATTGAGGTTCGTTCAGAGGGCGACTGGCGAGCTTTCAGCGGAATACGGAGCAGTTAGGTGCATCGATTCTTTGTAGATCCCGTGCAGATAGTCAGCGGATTTGGCCTCGTCATCGGTGATGACGCTCGCCAGATCCGCATGATCCTCAAGCTCAATGTGGGTGAGCATATCATGCTGCTCGATGGAACAGGTATGGAGTATGTTGGCCCCATCGTGGATATCACTCTACAGCATGTTCAGATCGCCGTAGAGAGCACCCAGATGGGCAGCAGCGAACCACAGTGCCATGTTACCGTGATGCAGGCGTTGATTAAAGCGGAAAAACTAGAGAGTGTCTACCAAAAAGGTACGCAGTTAGGTGCATGCCACTTTCGGTTACTGCAAAACTTCCGCTCCATCGTTAGGATGCACCCTGAAGACGCAGAAAAGAAGCGTGCTCGGTGGGAGCGCATCCTCAAAGAAGCCGCCGAACAGAGCCAACGCTGCATGATCCCCACGTTTGACGGCGTGTCAACCTGGCGGCAGCTCTTGGCATCGTGGCCAAATCACCCCGTTCTGATGCTGCATCCCACAGCCGACGCCATGCCATTAGGCGAATGGCGTGAAGCTCACATGGACGAGGATGAAATCACAATCATGATAGGCCCTGAAGGCGGATATACCGACCAGGAAGTAGAAGAGGCCCGCGATAAAGGCGCCATCATTATCACATTAGGCCCTCGTATACTGCGCACAGAGCTAGCAGCACCTGCTGTTTTAGCGCGTTTACTCATTCAATAACCCTACCAAGCAGCTTGTCGTCATGGTAGGGTGTGCTCTATTATAAAGGTCACTATATGAAACATTTACTCACTGCTGCTGCCTTTCTTTGGTTCTGCGGCTCCCTATCGCACGCAGCTCCCAGCAATATCATCATCAATGGCAGTTTTGCTAAAGACATCACCGGTTGGAGCTCATACGGCGGACACATCTCCTGGGATGCACAAGTTGGTCACAGTGGCCGCGGCTGCGTGCTGATTACTCAGCGAAGCCAAATGGGCCATGGTCTCACTCAACAGATCACCGGTAAGCTGATGCCAAATACCGTCTACAAGTACACGGCTTGGATCAAGCCCAAAAACAGCACAGCCAGCCATGTCAGCTTCAACATTTACAGCCGCGATGCCAAGGGCCAAAGCTGGATGGACAGCGGTAACCAGATGATATTGCCAGGCAAGTGGAACAAGATCGTGGCTTACTTAAAAGCTCCTGAACCACAAGCTGTTTTGTCTGATCAAGTTCTGACCATCGGTAATGCCGCAGTTGGGTATGACTACTACATAGATGACGTCTCAATAGTGTTAGCCAATGACGAACAGGCAAGCATCACCATTGATTGCAGCAAAGTGATTGGGAAATCGACTGGCCGAGGTATTGGCTTCCTCTTCGGTGTCACCGCTAACGAACCCGATTCATCGATGTTTGAGGCTATCAAGCCCAAGATGGTTAGGCATCGCGCTGTGACTACCGGCAAATGTGGTTGGGGCAGCGACACGGGCTTTGTCTCTGAAGCATTCATGACACGCCTTCAGAAGGCGGCGGTTCACAGCGTAGTTATCGTCAGCGATGAATACTGTTTTGAATACGGATACAGCTATAGCTGGGGATGGCCTGGTGATGCCAGCCATGATGGTATAGGTTCATATGAGCTGCTAGACCGCACCATTGAAGCCATCTACAACCAATCGGTCAGTAAGGGATACCACATAGAGTGGGACATCTGGAATGAACCCGACTTTGAACCTTACTGGAAGCGCGATACAGATCAATACCTCGCGTTGTGGAAACACGCATACAACAAAATCCGCAGCTTAGATAGTAATGCGGTCATCGTTGGTCCCAGCAATGCGTTATTCGCAAAAGACGGCGTTCAGGCAGGCTTTATTAAGCGGTTCCTGCTGTTCTGTAAGGCAAACCAATGCCTGCCTAATGTCTTAAGCTGGCATGAGATGGATGGCTATCGCGATCTGCCAAAGCAGATAGACATCGTCAACAACTTCATGCACAAGAATGGCATCGCTAGAATTCCTATAGACATAAATGAATATATTGGCGAAGACGCCACGCGGCGCCCCGGTGCTTACCCATGGTATTGGAAAACCATGGAGGAAAAAGACATCCGGTATGGCGCGCACGCCTGTTGGAAAGACGGTGATGGCAAAGAGGTTATGCTTAACGGCAGACTAGATGGAATAGTTACCGACAAACCATACCAACCTTTAGCAGCCTGGCATGTGACTAAGGCATATTCCGACATGGTCGGCGAGTTGTTGCCGGTCAGCTCCAGTGATGCTGTAACAGGCTTTGCTTGCCGCAATAACGGTGATATGGTCAAGCTGCTAATTGGTAATTCGTCAGGCAGCACCCAACAAACGAAACTGAGCTTCAAAGCGCTTCGCCAAAAGGGCAGCGCGGTTTTAGTCATCCAACGCATACCCGATACAGGATGGGTGAGCACGCCACTGCCAAGCAGAGAACAAAAAGAAGTCACTGTGAACAACGGAAAACTGACAGTTGAGCTTACA
>CAZFLA010000063.1:0-255 GCA_964519405.1 uncultured bacterium | reverse complement strand
AGTGGTTACACTTACCAAATAGCAAGTAGATACCATCTATACCCCCGCTGAGTTGAAAAGTTCAGCGGGGGTATGAACCTAGGTTACCTAGCGATGATTATCCGGTTACCACGCTCCTGAACCGGCAGGAACAGGGGACGTTCGTTGTTCCCTGAATTTGGCTGATGCATGCTTATCATCAAGTTGCCTTTGAGGTCAGTAAACAGCATTCCATGTCCGCCGTCATTGTTATATATCGGCCAGCGTTCTTGAATC
>CAZFLA010000062.1:0-18547 GCA_964519405.1 uncultured bacterium | reverse complement strand
CTGTTCAACCTGATCGGTATAGGCCGGTGCGGCGGAACAAACACCTGCACCAACAGCCATCACCGACACTGCAGCCATCAAGCTGCAAACCAGCTTTCGCATCTATCATCTCTCCTTTGCGGTTTTAGCCCATACCTTAACCTATTGTAAGCTCATCACGATATGGGGGTAGGCTAGTACATGCATCTTTGTTGTACCCGAAAGCTGCCATAGTTACACTAACTATGACCATTCAGATGGTAAAAACACACGCAGAAGGAGTTCGGTATCTTTATACAGGTTCAACGGTCATTGCAGCCGTCAGATGATTATCTCTTTGGTAAACTTACGGGTTGACCATCCCCCATGCTGTCCATAGGCTTCACTCCGCCGTATCCACCGATGTTCATAAACAACCGCATGCGTGCGGTGTGACCGAACATCGTAAATGTATGCCGGTCGCAGCTTAACAGCAGGGTGTCATCTGGGCTGCCTGGTTTGGGATGAGTATATGTATAGCTGGGTTTATCACGCTTTGTGTCGAGCGGACAGTAAAACGCCTCACGGTCTTTCAATGATAGGTAAGGCTTCAGTTCTTCCAGGTTTTTCGGATATGCTCCGTTTGTTCGGATCTTATACCGATCGATAGCAGAACGCAGAGTGATCATATGCTCACTGCATTTTTGAGACTTTTGATATTGAGGCATTTTACTCGCGCGAAACACGATGACGCCAAACATGAATACAATAATGAAGACCACCAATAACACACCGAATATACACCCACGTAATGTGGCTTGGAAAGCATTCGGTTTAGTTTTTGCAGCTTCAATTGTATGTGTTTCGGGCAAGTGTATGACCTCTGGTGTAAACTTTGGGGCACTACAATTATACCCCGTTAGGCGACTTTCGTGCGGACGGTGTTCACTCTAGTGTAAGATAAAACTAGTATACAAAGTTTGGCAGGAAATAATGACACCTACACGCAGCAGGGAAGATCTGCTTGATAACGAGCCTATCCCTAGATTACTTCTTCAGTTTTCACTCCCCACTATTGCAGGAATGGTCGTAACCGCAAGTTACAATATCATCGACCGCATCTTTATTGGGCAAGGCATCGGTTCATTAGGTATAGCTGCTGTGACGGCAGGCTTCCCCGTGATGCTTATTCAGATGGCTTTCGGTCAGCTGGTGGGTATTGGCGGTGCTTCGTTGACAAGCATTCGCATGGGCCAGCAGCGAACCCGCGAAGCCGAATTGGTTATTGCCAAAAGTTTCGGGTTAATGACCATCATATCGCTCATTTTGATGACTTTCGGTCAGCTGCTCATCGTTCCGGCATTGAAGCTGTTTGGGGTTACCGATGTCGCTTTGCCTCATAGCGTGGTGTTCCTGCGGATCCTTCTAGGCGCAACTATGCTCAGCACCATCACCATGGGCTGGAATAACTTCATCCGTGCCCAGGGCGATCCTAGAACTGCGATGAATACGATGGTGTTATCTGCGCTTACCAACTTTGTGTTGGCGCCGTTGTTCATCATGGTGTTCCATTGGGGAATTGCCGGCGCTGCTTGGGCAACCACCGGAGCCATGGCTGTTTCCTCCATATATGTGATCAGCTATTTTCTGCGTGGCCGCAGCACCCTAAAAATCCACTGGAACGAGCTCATCATCAAACGCAGCGATCTGCCTCTGGCTTTCGAGATAATGTCTGTTGGCATCGCCCCCTTTTTGATGCAGCTTGCAGGTGTGATGGTCATGGCGATATACAACCATGGAGTTATCCATTACGCGCCGCTTAGCGGATACTCTTCGGACCTTGGCTTAGCTGCCACCGGAATTGTGCTGGCCGTGAACTCCATCGTGCTCTTTCCGCTGATTGGGCTTAACATGGGTGCTCAGCCCATCATTGGTTACAGTTTTGGTGCTCGGAAATATGCCAGGGTCAAGCAGACTGTTGTGTGCTCGATGGTTGCCGCTACCATCTATGCCTGCTGCTGGTGGCTGCCTGTCTGCCTATCGCCTTCGACCGTTACCTCTATATTCAACGGTAAGGATACCGCGCTCATTGATCTGTCATCAAAGGCGCTGCGCTATTGCCTCGCGGCACTGCCATTGATGGGTGTTCAAGTTGTGGCCAGCAACTACTTCCAGGCGATGGGTAAAGCGAAGATGGCAACGCTGCTAACACTCAGCCGACAGCTTATCTTCCTTATACCGTGCATGTTGATCATCCCCCGCTTCTTGGGCATTAAAGGCATTTTCCTCAGCCAAGCTGTGGCTGATGTGCTTGCCGCAACAGTCACAATGATAGTCTTTTTACACGACTATCGACGCCTAGAGCTCACTGATGACTTCACAGCCTCAGCCGCGCCTGCTAAGGAGACCGCAGCATGACACTTTATGTCGTGACACGTATCGACCCTGAGCCAATCGAAAAACAACAGATATTGGCTGAGGATTTTTGTGTTGCCGCAGAACGCAGCCGACTGTGTAAGCCGGGATATATGCTCAGCGTGGCTATCCACAAGATGAAAAACAGCCCGATTATACGGTATTATGTCCGCCCCGATGGCTCGCTTGAGGAATTAGGTCGTTACGAGGCCAGTTAGGCTGGCGGTATCTGTGTTTGACGTTCTTCATGAACTCTGCCATACTAACCACAGACGACATACCAATCATAAAGGACCATTGTGATGCAAACAATTAGACCGAACGATAACGGAGCTGTCTGCATTAATCCTGCCATGGGCTGGACGATGCACTTCTATAGCAATATTCCCACCAACTACGGCTCGCAGTTGGAACCATCCGATACGTTGGACGATTTCCCTGGGTTAAGCACAGTCTATTTGCGCATACCCTGGGCGTTCATGGAGCCAATCGAAGGGCAGTTCAACTGGGCTATACTCGATACCCCTGCTCAACGCTGGATTGCCAAGGGTAAGAAAATCGCCCTTCGCCTAACCACCAGCGAAAGCTGGCTGCGGTTCGCTACACCCGAGTGGGTATTCAAAGCAGGTGCCAAATCGGTAGTCTACACGATAGGCAAGGGGCCAGATCCAAACGGCCCGCTTGTTGACCCCGTTTTCGATGACCCTATCTACCTAAAAAAGCTCGAAGCCTTCATGATGGCTGCAGGTGCTCGATACGGCGATAACCCCAATGTGGCGTTCATTGATGTGGGCACTTTTGGATTATGGGGCGAAGGCCATACGCTGATGAGCAGCAAGTTTCCCGAAAAGCGGCTCATGAGCTGCCTGAAGAAACACATCGCGCTGCACAAAAAGGCCTTTCCGAATATTCAGCTTGTGATTAGTGATGACGTGGCCGGACCTCAAACGCCAGGCTACCACATGCCCGAAACAGACTACGCGCTTTCGCAAGGGGTTGGCTTGCGTGATGACAGCATCTTGGTGCAGCCGCCGCCGAATAGCTGGTTTCATTCCCAAATGGCGCAGGCTTTCTGGCCGAAATACCCTGTGGTCATCGAACATGAGCATTATGGCGGAAGCAAAGACCGCGGCGCATGGAATAAATCGCTGCTGCTAAAGTCGGTTGAAGACTACCATGGCAGTTATATGAGCATTCACTGGTGGCCTCGCATCCTGCTTGAGGAAAACCGCGATGTCATAGAACGCATCAACATGCGGATGGGCTACCGTCTGCAGCTTAAGCAGATCACCCTGCCCGATTCCGTTGAGATCGGCGAGTGGTTTAGTGTTGATCACAGCTGGTGCAACGCTGGTGTGGCGCCATGCTACCCGGGCGGATTCATGGCATTGACGTTGAAGGATGAAAAAGGCGGTATCGTATCGGTTCTTGTGGACGAAGGACTTGATATGCGCTCTCTGCCTGTTGGCAAACCAAACAAGGCGCCTGAAGTCAGCCACTCGGCGAAGTTCGCCGTTGGTTATATCGCGCCAACCACCAAAGCCGGCACCTACAGCCTGTGGGTCAGCATCGGCCAGCGAGACGGTACACCTGTCATGGAGCTGCCGCTAGACGGTTCTGATGGCGCGAAACGCTACCGTATCGGCAAGATACAATTGACCGGCACGCAAAAAGGCTGGTAATCCGCTGGGGTAATCACCCTGTGGTTACCCATTCATGGGCACCGCACGCGATGCCCCAACATTTTTACCACGGGTACGGCCCCTACGAGCGCATGGGCGGCGGAATAAAATCAAAATCACGCATGAACGCCCGTATGGTTGCCCGTTGTTCATCGGTCAACGGGTGTTCAGCGTTGACTCTGGTAGCCGGACCAATCCGCAGGCCGCGCTGATTCAGAATATACTTCGCACTCGCAGGATAGTTATTTGCCGTCATCATATCATGCAGCGCAAGCAATGCACGCTGCAGTCCAGCGCGGTAGACCTCATCGGTAATCGCAGGGTTATTATATGCCGCGACCAGCTCAGGGCAAGGGTTCGCGATGATACCGCAGTGCCCGCAACCGCCTGCACGCAGCGTATCTGGCGTATACCGCACGTTGGCCTCGAATATCCTCAAAGCACTGCCAGCCGCTGTGCGAACCTTACGAACAGTCATATCAAGATCCTTCGTGGTGTTCTTCATGAACACATACCGCCCCGCAGCAGCGAGCTGTGCAACCTGCTGCTCATCTAAAACGCGATGCGTAGGGTGCGGGCACTCGTAAAGGCCCAGCGGAACGTCGGTCATCTCGGCTAGCTGCATGAGTTGTCCGGTGATGTCTTCTGCATGGGGCAGGTTCGATATCAACACCACGGCGATATCCGCGCCTGCCGCGTAGATATCATCCAATTCACGAGCCTGTTCTTGCAGCGTAGCCGCGAAGTTGGCGCCTGCAGCTATGGCAATACGCCCATTAGCCCTTTTAGCCACGCGCCGCGCCAACTGCAGCCGTTCTTCCGGTGTCAGCGCAAACACCTCTCCCGACAAACAGTCGATGAACAGGCCAGTCACCCCAGCATCTATGTAGAACTCAACTAATTCGTCGACAGCATCGAAATCTATGCAATTATCGCTGGTAAATGGCGTCAGCATAACAGGAACCGCGCCGTGAGCAATGGAATGCATCGTGTGCATATGTTACCCCCAAATCAGCAGTGCAGGCTATCATAACTTAACTATAGCACAGCGCTCTTGGCTGATATCTGCCTATCACCAGCAGATATCTCATGATTATGCGGACATGGTGAAATCCATGTAAAAACATGCATATTCCAATATCACTATTGACAGCAGAAATAAAAACGGATATAAGTGCATCAGAATAACATTCGAATCTGCTCAATGTTGAGCAAGCTGCATAGCATATTCAGTATCCTTGTCGACCATGTCCTCCATATTTGACGATGAATAGGAGCAAACAAAATGTCAGATAAATCAGTTCCTGAACAGCAGTATCGAACACTTCGCTGGTGGGCGCTATTATTAGCAGTTGGTGTGCTAGTATGTAATCTCGTATTTGATTACCAACTCCGCCCACTTACTGCCGTCACAACTTGGTATAAAGCGTTGTTTCAGCTTGATCAGCCGACACTTAATGATGGCATTTCCAAATTACCTTCAGTATCAACCGAGCTGTCACAGTTCGACAGTAACTGGAAAGAAGCCATGCGTATCCCTGCCAGTGCTGACGCGGTGGATGCGTTGCTCAAACAAAACACCGGCAACCCCGAGTTTCAGAGAATGCTTCGTGCCCAGTTTTGCAACCTCTATTACATGGACAATGGCATCATAAACACTGACAAGCTCAAAGATGCCATAAAGCAAGAGCCGCAGAACGCCATCTACCCCATGTTGATCGCCAACGGGTATTTCGAGAAGGCCGGCCTTGATATTAGTCACTCGAAAATCAAGAACTGGACCAACATTACCGTCGACCACCCGGATCAACTCGCATTACCGCTAAAATTCGCGCAGCAGGCGTTACAATCGCCGTATCTCAAAAGCTATCGTGCCGAGTATATTCACCATCAGATGAGCCGTATCGCAGCTCCCACATTAACTGTGTATCAGGTGGCATACTACGAGGCGCTAAACCGCATACCCATACCTTTGGTGTCGCAGCGTTTCGATTTCTGCCAGTATTACGGAGCAGCAATGGTGTATCTGGCACATCATGGACAGCTAAAACAAGCCCAACTGCTGTCGAAAAGCTGGCAGTCCGGATTTCTCCGACAAATGCCCGCCGAATTCTACGATTCTTGGGAGGCGATGTCATATTCAGGTAATATCACCACTCTGGTCAGCGCCACCGCGGAAGTGGCCCGTCTCGCTGGAGATAGTGAGACGGCTAGCCGCTGTAATGCTTATGTGAAACATATCCGCCAGTCGATGATGCAAACCACACCATCCAACTATGACCTTTTGTACCGACACGGCAGCCTATTCAGTGCATTAATATATCCCATCCCACTCAGCCAGGATCTTACTGTGAATAACCTGGAGCCGCTGCGCACTGCGGAGCAATGTGTGATGGAACAGATCATGGCAAACAACCTGCGGAACATCGCAGGCGGAGTTTTGATCGTGCTGCTGCTAGTCATGGCTTTTTCGAATACTCTCGAATGGTCGTTCGCCAAAAAAGACACTCTAGCAGGGATCGGTTTATCGTTGCTGCCATGGATTATCTACGGTTTGTTGCTGCTGTTGGCGCCTCATATGCTGATGCGCCAGTATGGGTATTACGACCATAAGCTGCTGTTCTTGGCTCAGCGATTGCTGCCGTTGATACTAAGCCTCTTATTGCCAAGCTGGTGGATGTGGCACCGGCTCCGTCGGTGTCCGCAGCGCCCCGGAATGGTCATGTGGCTGGCAGCTTTCCTGTTAATCACTGTGGTCGGCAACTATTGTCACGACTCGGTGTTTCTGTTCATCGTTATCTGCATTGTCGCCTTCCTGCTGGTCGGTGCCAGTAAACTGAACCAAATATTAGCTCAGTGGGCGCAAGGGTTATCTATATGTATGGCGATCTTGTGGCTGTTCATGGCCTTGGTTGTATACCCATTGCTCACAGCAAGCGAATCGGCAGCATGGAAGCGCGACATGATCATTGATTATGGTAATACCACCGTCAATAGAACTGAACGCAAGCTAACGGCGCAGTATGCATCGCAGCTAAATAATGCCCTTGAAAAATACGGCATTCTTAAGGATGCGGAGGTAAAGTAGCGGGAGTTACAGGGCATGATGGCGTGCAGTCACAACGCCATCATGCCGCCTGGCGAAACTAGCTTAACTCAGCGATACCTGCGCAAAGTTGGTAATACCGTCCCTTTTGTGCCAGCAGGCTGGTGTGGTTTCCACGTTCGATGATCTCGCCGTTTTCCAACACCATAATGGCATCGGCATTGCGCACCGTGGACAGTCTATGCGCAATCACAAATGTGGTGCGTCCATGCATCAACTGCCCCATACCGCGTTCAATCAACTTTTCGGTTCGTGTGTCGATAGAGCTAGTCGCTTCATCAAGAATCAACACCGGCGGATTGCCCACCGCGGCACGGGCTATCGAAAGCAACTGGCGCTGACCCTGTGACAGGTTGATACCATCTGCCGTCAGGATCGTGTCATAGCCATCGGGAAGCCGGCTGATGAAGCCGTGCGCGTTGGCGATCTTTGCGGCTTGCACGATCTCCTCATCGGTGGCATTCGCTTTACCATAACGGATGTTCTCGCGGATGCTGCCCTGGAATAGGTGCACATCCTGAAGCACCATCCCCAAAGTGCGCCGCAGGTCGGATTTACGGATACGCCGAATGTCGATACCATCGTAGGTAATCACGCCATCAACGATCTCGTAGAAGCGGTTGATGAGGTTTGTGATAGTGGTCTTGCCCGCACCAGTAGAACCGACAAATGCGATCTTCTGACCGCGGTTCGCATAGAGCGACAGATTCTTCAGCACTGTTTTCTCAGCGATATACCCGAAGTCCACATTTTGGAAATCCACATCGCCTCGGCATTCGGTCAAAGTAAACTTGCCATCAGCCTGGGGGACCCGCCATGCCAAGCACACTCCGCGATAATCACCGTTACCGTTGTCATTAGCATGGAAGTTATGCCCGAAGTCGGCCATAGGGTCGCCTTCTATGATCTGCAGCTCACCGCTGTCATCACGCTGAGCCAGAACAAGCGTCACATCGCCGTCGTCCACTTCCGGCTGTTGGTCCATCACACCAAAGATGCGCTCGGCACCAGCCAACGCGGCCAGCAGCATATTCACCTGGTTGGCGATTTGGGTGATTGGCTGCGAAAAAGTTCGCGAATACTGCAGATACGCCGCGATGGTGCCGATATCGATGATGCCAAATATCGTCAGCATCGCACCGACCATAGCAGTAACCGCGTAGTTCACATATGACAGGTTACCCATGATGGGCATCAGCATACCGGCGTAGGTCTGAGCATCGGTCGATGCTGTTCGCAGGTCATCATTGCGCTTCTGGAACTCCTTCTGGGCTGTTGTTTCGTAGTTGAATACTTTAACAACCTTCTGGCCTTCCATCATCTCTTCGATGAAGCCGTTCAGTGCACCAATGCTCTTCTGCTGATCACGGAAGGAAGCCGCACTTTTACCGCCGATAAACTTGGTGGCAAAGCCCATTATCACCAGCATCACGACAACCAACACCGTTAAGGCCGGACTGAGTATAAGCATCGCGATGAAAGTGCACACTGCACTAATCACCGATGTCACCGTCTGCGACAGGCTCTGTTCAAGGGCCATATTCACATTTTCCACATCGTTAGTGAACCGGCTCATCAGTTCGCCTTGTGTGTTGCTGTCAAAATACCGCAGCGGCAGTTTCTGCAGGTGCGCAAACAGCGATGTTCGTATGCGGTTTGTGGTTCGCTGCGCAATGGTCACCATCAGCAAACTGCTGACATATGTGCACAACGCAGTGAGCGCATAAATGATCGCCATCGCAGACAGCGTGGCAATGATACTTTTCGCCGATGCTCTGCCTGTGAGTTCATTAAACAGCGGTTTCAGGTAGTAAGTTCCCATAACACCGCCAGCCGCACTGGCGCCAGTCAGCACGAGAGCGATAATGAGACCGCCAAGGCTTCCGGACAGGGTGCTGAAGAGGCGTATGAGCGTCTTTACAGCATCACGAGGTTTACCCGTGGCAAAATGATGTCCAGGACCAGGACCGATCCCTCGGTCGCGGCTGATAGCCTTCTTTTTCTGCCATTCTGAGCTCATCCTACAACACCCCCTTCTTTCTGCGACTGATACACATCGCGATATATGTCATTACTCTCCAACAGCTCATCGTGAGTGCCAAAGGCGTTAACCTGTCCGTTGTCCATCACGATAATGCGATCCGCATGAGCTATTGAGCTTATCCTCTGCGCGATAATCAGCGTGGTAATGTGCGACAACTTCAACTCGAAGCTTTCACGGATGCAGGCATCGGTCGCCATATCAACCGCACTGGTGGAGTCGTCTAGAATAATCACCTTGGGCTGCTTCAGCAGCGCTCTTGCGATACACAGGCGCTGACGCTGTCCACCCGACAGGTTTGTGCCTCCCTGCTCCAAGGTAGTAGCTAGACCATCAGGAAGCTGTTGGATAAACTCCCAAGCCTGAGCCGCTTCACAAGCTTCTCTGATCTGCTCGTCAGATGCCCCTTCATTTCCCCATTTGAGGTTATCCCGTATGCTGCCGGAAAACAGCGTATTCTGCTGCAGCACCATGGCGACAGCATCGCGCAACGGCACTATCCCATATTCGCGCACATCGCGACCGCCAACCAGCACGACACCTTTGGTCACGTCGTAAAGCCTTGGTATCAGTTGAACCAGTGTGCTTTTTGCGGAACCTGTGGAGCCGATGATGCCGATAGTCTCACCGGCATTAATCTTCAAGTTGACATCCGCCAGGGTTTCGTCGCCCGAACCTGCGGCATATCGGAAATGAACATCGCGGAACTCAATAGAACCATCGGCCACTTCCATCACTGGAGACGCTGGGTCGACGATGTCTACGTTCGTATCAAGCACCTCGGTCACACGCTCTACCGATGCCTTTGCTCGGGTGAGCATAAGCAGTATCATCGACAGCATCATTAACGACATCAATATCTGTGTTACATAACTAATGAAGCTAATCAACTCGCCAGTCTGCATACTGCCCGCGGTCACCATCTTACCGCCAAACCACAGTATCGCGATGATGCAGCAGAACATCACCATCTGCATGATGGGCATGTTCAAAATGACCAGCCGCAAGGCATGTAAAGCCGAATTGGTGAGGTTGTCGTTTGAGGTTTTGAACTTCTTCGCTTCGTAGTCTGTGCGGACAAATGACTTCACAACGCGAATACTAATCAGGTTCTCTTGAACCGACATGTTTAAATCATCGATCTTCTTCTGCAGAGCCCTAAAACGAGGATGGGCTTTCGACATGATCAGCCCTACCGATATCCCCAGCACCGGGATCGCCGCCAGAAATACCACAGAAAGCTGTCGGTTGATGTACAGTGTCATGATAAGTGCTAAAACCATCATGAAAGGCGCTCTGACCATCATCCGCAAGAACATGATGATCACCTGCTGGATGTTACTAATATCGACCGTGAGGCGAGTAATCAGCGAAGGGATGCTAAAGCGGTCGAGGTTAGCAAAAGAGAACGCCTGGATTTTGCGAAAGAGATCATGCCGCATCTCCGTGCCGGCGCCGACCGCAGCCAAAGCTGCTAACCGGCTGGCATATCCTCCGCAGAAAGCTCCAGTAAGATCATTCCCAACCCAGTCATGGTGATGATCTCAACATTCTTTTGCCGTATACCTGCATCGATGATATGAGCCATCAATAGAGGCATTAAAACATCGACAAATACCTCAAGCAACATCAACGTGGGACATAATATGGTCGCGGCTTTATAGTTTTTTAGGTAAGGAAGCAGTCTTTTTACCATCCGCTTGCGCCTCCATCTTTCGCAGGTTGTCGTATATTTTCGTCAAGATACCTTTCAGATTATCAATCTCAGCCTCATTCAGTCCATCAAGCATTCGCTGATCGGCACTCGCGCACTCCGCTTGGCAGTCATGGTTAAGCTGCAGACCTAGTGGGGTGATCCGAATTCTGTTAGCCCGCAGGTCATTTTCATCGGGCAACTTTTCCACCAGACCGGCTTTCAGCATCCGCTTCAGCGATACCGCCAGCGATGCAGCAGATATCTGCAGTTTGTCGGCGATCTCCTTTTGGGTGCTGCCGTTCATATCAGCAATTGTATGCAAGATGCGTGGTTGACCGCAGTATAGGGTATACCGCTCTAAAATACCCTTGATGGTCAGCATATGCATATGGTGTACATCTCGAAGTTTCCACGCAATGGTGGTCGACGGATTATCCAAGGGGTTCATGTTCGGCCTCCGCCATACAATGTTAGCCGATTAATAATTAGCCGGCTAATTAATTATATGTCTTACTGTCTATCCGCGCAACCACAGCCGCAGTTCCTTAAGGACATGTATGAATTGCGACAACCACCACCCATAACACAAGGCCACAACAAAAGTATAAGGCGGTAAAAGACCCAAGGGCAACGGTTAGCATCGGCCCTTGGGCTTTTGTTATGTTGAGAGACAATTTAAGCTACTTTACCGCCGCTTTCAACGCCTCTTTCGAGCCAGCAACGATCTGCACCCGCACAGACGGCGCTTTATAGAGCATACCGGGCTGCGTGTTGGCTTGCTGCACAAAACTTAGCTCAACACCCACTGGCTGCCCTTTTAGCTCGCTGGGCCTAGGCCAGTTGCCATCTTCGCGTGGTGTACCCGCGCTGCCTGGTATCATCTCAAGACGCAGCGTAAACGGCCGATTATCATTCGGCGATGCTTGGATAAGTATATTCTGCCCCATGCTAGCGTTGCTTAAGCTGGCCCATGCCTTCGGTTGATCCTGAGGGATGTTAAAGAATTGCTCCGGCCCTTGGTCACCAAACGGGCTCATATTGTTGAACACATTGAAGATACGGCTGCTGGCCATATTTCCATCAGCAGTGGGACGTATGAAGTCGGTGTTCTTCAACTGCTGCCGAGTGTCACCTAACCCTTGAAGCCCGCCGATTATTGGGTAGTAACTCTCACCCACACTGTATACGGATCTATTATCAACATACATATTGAACACCGCCCCATCGGCAGTGAGTTCAACTGTTTGTTTCACAGAAACATCAAACAGCTCACCAAGGTAGTTTCTCAATGGGCCATCCCAGCGCATCGTCAACATATGCCCCTCAATGGAGTATGAACTCAGCTTCTGCTCTGCCCCATAGATCCAGTTCGCTTCCAAGGTCTGCCACGGCTCTTTACCGGGAATTGGCAAGGCAAACCGATAGCTACCGCCCAACCTGGGTTCCATAATCAACTCCGCCCCTTTGGTGCTGCACAGCCTAGTCAGCGAGCCGTTGTGGGCATCAAACTCAAGGCGCATGGCGTCATTTTGCAATACAATGCTGCCGCGAGTGGCCTTGCGGCCCACTTTGTCATACATGCCTGCCGGCGGATCAGCCTGCATCACATTGTCGATGCACAGCATACTGAAAGTGGCTAAATCGGCATCATCAACCGCCTTCAGATATACTTTCTTGCCCTTCGCCTTGCGCCCATCAAGGTATGCATACACGAAATTGGTGGTATCTGGAGCATACACTCGGTCGAGTTCCGTGCCGTCTTCCAGGTTCAACGTCACGTAATTCCACATCCTGGGCTGACCGGTTCCTCGAATGCTAGCCCATCCCGATATCATAAACCGGACGCCGCTTTTGTTGAGCACAAACGGGTTACTCTGCAAGACCCCCATCTCTGCCTCTCCACCGCCGCCGCTCCAGGCGAAGTATCGCGACTGCCAGCCTTGATAGTAGGGAGCCGTTTTATCTGCGATGATCCAGTTCTTGTCTGCCTTCCAGCCGGTAAAATCACCCGACTCAAAACCGCCGTTTTCTTGGCTCCACATTGCCGAACTCATGAACAAAGCCATTACGAACGCGAGTAATGTCATGATCCGTTTCATCGCTTGGCCTCCGCTTCTTCCAGGAATACCACACGCTCGCCAGGCACCGTAATACTGGCAGGTAGGTTAAGGTTCTGCACCTTTTTGCCTGGGACATGATATCTAGCTGCGCTGTGACCGCCATCAAACGGGCCGATCGCAAAGCTGACAGCAGACATAGTGGAGTTGGTGAGAACCACCACTTTGCGCCCGTCTTTTCGGTTACGGAAAGTGTTATACTCGATGCCACCAGGCAGATCACCAGCAACCTTTATGCCGGTTTGACCCATCACTTCCCCGAAGAACACAGCGTCTTGCAGTTCGTCGCGTATCTTCTTCACGTCCCGATAATATGCCGCCATCCCCGCAAACGGCTTCCAATCGAGCCCTTTAGTGAAGTTCCTTGGGGCTACCATGATCGCATGACCGCCGCGGATTCCATTATTGAGGCCGATGTAGTCATACGGTTGATAATGGCCCATGGTCTCCACATTCTCAGGAAACACGCTGCGGGTCGCAAGCTGATTGCCAACCCACCAGGTCGCTCCGCCGAACTGGATCATGCGGTCCCAGTTGCACTCAAAACTCATATTCCAGTTGGGGTTGTATTTCCGGCACTCAGCGTTGATCTCCTTGGTGAGTTGGATGGCACCTTCCCAGGTTGCTGTGTCAGGGCTCAAAGGAGCGTTGGGGTTATACTCAATAGCCGTTGGGAACATCTTGTCCACGTGAACGCCGTCAGCACCGATCTGAGCAAGTTTGCTGAAGTAGTCCACGATGATCTTGCGGTATGCTGGGAATGAAAGATCAATCCATGTCATTTTCTTGGGGTTGCCCATTCGCGACCAGAGTGTGCCCATACCCCAGCCTGCATTCCAGGTTAACTCGCCGTTCGGTCCCATCTCGCGCATGGGTTCGAGTTCATTCTTATACCATTCGCTTTCCAGCATAGCCGGCTGGTAATTCGCGAAGAAATAGACCTTCTGACCGAGCTTATGGGCGTAAGCGATACCCGCTTTCAGCTCATCCCAGGTGCCCAAGCGGGGATCGATGGTGTAATACGGGTAGCCATTATCATGACCGCCAACCTGCCAGCCGCTGATCTGCAGCGAGTTGATGCCGTAATTCTTCGCCGTTCGTGCCCAATGCGGGATATCTTTATACCGCATCTCGATAGTGCCTTCCGGCATCATAAACATCGTCATCAAGAAGAAAGACTCGCGGCGAATCCAGTTATCTTCCGGTTGGCTGATGCCGAAAGTCTTGCTGAACCAACTTCGGTATAAAGCACCAGCTTGCTTTTGATTACCATCGGCAAACCGCAGCGCAACCGGAGGCCCTTGCCAGTTCTGCCCAGTTGGGACAAACGGGTGAAAGTCCACACTAAACTGGATATCCCGCGATGCGCCTTGCCCAATGGCCTCAAAGCGATAGTTCTTATACCGCGCGACCGGGTCTTCAGCAGAAAAGTAGGCGACACGCCCCAGCGAAAGGCTGCTCACCGCTGAGTATGACATCACCGCATGACCAGGATACCCAAACGACGCCGTCGTGAAGGAATCATCTAGTTTCCGCTCAGTAGGTGTTGATGTGGGCACCCACAGCACCCCATCGGAAGCCGTTTTGCCGATGTCGTTCCACCCGCCGATGATCGGGCAGCGAACATCCTGCACCTTCGCCTCATCGCGGTTGTTGATGTCTGTATGGAAACATGCCCCATTTGCCTGCAGCTCGATGCTCAGAACAACGTCAATGTCGTGTTTCCCGCCATTCACATCAGTCAATGGGGCCTTCCAGGTGATTTGCATCCTGCCGTCTTTGCTAGTCAGCTCAGATACGCTTTGTTGTTTTCCAAGAATCTGAACAAACGACTTGTCAGCATTTTGCAGGTTTAGCACGAAGTTATCGGCATTCTCTGCAGCGCACGAGAGCTGCATACCACCTGCAAGGTCACTGACCTGGTTGATGGTGCCATGCTCAGGCGATATCTGCATGCGCACTGCGTCGTTTTGCAGCACAATTGGTTCGGCGACCGCCCATACGGACGATATCAATGTCAGGAGCGATAAAATGCCCAGATAGCGATGTTTCATGTATCACCCTCCAGGGTATCGGTAATATACAGAAAGCTGTGGATACATACTACAAAAGATTGCTGTTCATTTATGTGCTCACTGCGAAATGCGGATAAAGCTCCATGTGATGTAAAATCAGTCCATACACATTGGGTTGATGGCGATGCGTTGATTTGTCTGCATGTCATTTTGTCGGTACTATGAGGTAGGCATATCCGACAAAACTGCACCTCATACAATGCTGCACAGGCGTATATAAGCCATGATATACGGTATTTTGGGAGACTGATACCCATGATAAAACAGCTCATCATTAACAAATGGAAGAGTTTCGACGATTCGACACTACATATAGACCCGCTGAACATATTAATCGGGGCTAATGCTAGTGGAAAGTCCAACACCGTCGATGCTTTGGTGTTTCTATATAGAGTGAGCTCAGGAGTAGGTCTGTTCCAAGCCATCAATGGCGATATCAACTTACCGGCTCTGCGCGGCGGTATGGAGTGGGTGTGCCTAAAGCCATACAAGCAGTTTTCATTAGGCGTTGTAGTTGACGGACCAACAGCCCAGCAGGATTACCGATATGACATATCAGTAGCAGTCAATGGGCCTAAAGCAGAAATTATAAGCGAAAGCTTGTCTGTGTTGAGCTACCTCGACAACCAGCGTGATCCTGTCATAATGAACCTCTTCACCGCGGTTGTAGATGATACCACCAGTGCTGTTATCTCCACATATTTTTCAACTGGCACCCAGAGCAGAGGTCGTCGCTTCGACATGAACCGAGCTTATACTATCTTGGCTCAGACAGAGACAATGAATGTGCGCAGCGAAGTGCAAGATGGAGCAAAACGTGTGCTTTCACAGCTCCAAAGCATTTTTATACTTGACCCCATCCCTAGTCACATGCGTGGCTATACCCCATTCTCAGATAGACTCGTTTCTGATGGTTCAAACCTAGCAGGCGTGCTGGCGGGGTTGGCTGATGATCGGCGTTTGGAGGTTGAAAAACAGTTAACCACTTATGCCAGTAAGTTACCCGAACGCGATATCCAGAGGGTTTGGACCGAACCGATAGGCAAATTCCAAACCGATGCCATGCTATACTGCGAAGAAGGTTGGCGGGGAGCATCAGAGAATGTCGTTGATGCTCGCGGCATGTCTGATGGAACCCTTCGGTTTTTAGCTATCGTAACAGCCCTGCTCACGTGTAAACCCAATAGTCTGCTTGTCATCGAAGAGGTAGATAATGGACTGCACCCATCAAGAGCGAACATACTGGTGCAGATGCTGAGGGATCTTGGGCGTGAACGTAAAATAGATGTCATTGTCACCACCCATAACCCCGCAATTCTAGATGCCGCAGGCGCACAAATGATCCCATTCATCACTGTGGCTCATCGTGATGAATCATCTGGCGCTAGCCGCCTCACGCTGCTGGAGGATATCCAGCAACTACCCAAACTGATGGCAGGTGGAAGTATAGGGAAACTTCAGACCGAAGGTGTTATTGAGACAGCGTTAAAGCAGGATACTACACATTGAGGAAGGTGTTAGTGATTGACACCAGTATGTTGTGTGTATGGCTGGGTCTGCCCGGTATGGAGGAGTGCGGGCCCGTTGATAATAGATGGGATAGGCGCAGAGTGGATGATATACTCCAACAAGAGATGAACCACCACACTGTATTCGTGCTGCCCTTAGCCACGCTCATCGAAACAGGAAACCACATTGCCCACTCACAAACACGTCGTAAAGAGTGTGCCGATGCCTTAGCGTCTGTCATCCGTAAATGTGCAGATCAACAATCCCCATGGGCTGCCTTCACCGCTCAGCTAGATTTATGGACACGCGACAGATTGATGTCATTAGCCGAACGATGGCCTGAAAAAGCCGTTCAAAAGTTATCACTTGGTGATGTCACCATCACTGATGTCGCTGAATACTACCATGAAAGCGGTTATGACGTTGATATCTTAACGGGTGACATGCAGTTAAAATCATATAGTCCTTCGCCTGCAAGAACCATCCCAAGAAGGCGGCAACGATAAAGGAGTTTATCATGGATAGAGTTATTAACAACCTCGTCTCTTCGCTCACACTCGAACAAAAGGTTGGGCAGATGCTGATGTTTGGCTTCACCGGCCAGGAAATGGAAGGAGCTGCGCAGAAGCTCAACGCCTACAAACCTGGTGGGCTCATCGTCATGGGCTCAAACGCCAAGGATATTCCGCAGCTAGCTGCTATCACCCGCGAGTCGCAGCAGATCGCAGCGAGGAACAGCGCAGGAATTGGCCTACTGTTCTCCTCTGACCAAGAGGGTGGGCGCGTGCAGCACTTGCCGGCAACCATCTGCTCTCCACTGCCGTCAAGCGAGGAGGTCGCGACCAAAGGGCCGGGAGCTCCTACCTACCAGGCTAAATGCAGCGCACGAGATTTTCGAGCTGTCGGTATGAACATGAACCTAGCACCTGTGCTGGATGTGCGCACCAACTTAGCCAATAAGGTCATTGGCAACCGCAGTTATGGCAGCGACCCAAAACTGGTTGCGAAACTGGGATGTGAGTATATTCAAGCTCTGCAAGGCGAAAAGATCATCGCCTGTGCAAAGCACTTTCCTGGTCATGGCGCCTCAACCGACGACAGCCATGTGGGTAAAGTCGCCGTCAAGCTCGATCGCAAGGCGATGGAAATCCACCTCTCGCCGTTCCGCGCCGCGGTGAAAGCCGGTGTGGAATGCGTCATGAGCGCTCATGTCATCTATCCAGATGACGCCTTCCCTGCCACACTCTCACGTTACTGGCTGCATGACGTGCTCCGAAAGCGTTTGGGCTTTAAGGGTGTGATCATTACCGATAGCCTGGGTATGGGTGCCATCAGCCAGAACTATTCGGCAGATGAGATCATCCAAAGAGGGCTTGATGCTGGTGTTGATATCTTCTTGGCGTGCGAAGGCGACGAGATGAAGCAGAAACTCTGGGAAGCGCTGTGCAAGCAGGCCTCTAAGAACCCACGGCGCATCGATGAGTCTGTGAAGCGGGTATTGACCATGAAGAGCCGATATGGCCTTCTGCCGCAGGCTTAATAACCCTTAAAACACACAGTGATGGGCGACGTATGCATCTGCCCATCACTGTGTATATTTGTCAAGCTGGAGCCAAACGGCAAATAGTTAGGCTGTGGGTTTCCCGCAACGGAGTTAGGTCGTGTGGGTGACTAAACCCGCGGCATCATAGCTAACTTGTCCCTGGCTCGCTAATCAATCAGCCTCACTAAGTGAGCCAGGTTTTCCCTATGCATCGTCTCAGATTCAGGCGTTTCCAAAATGATTGGCACGGACTTCAACCGCGGTTCGTTCATCAACTCGTGAAATGGAGCCTCACCCAGCGTTCCCTGACCGATGTGCGCATGACGGTCGACTTTACTGGAAAGCCCCTTCTGCGCATCGTTGGCATGCACGGCTTTAAGGCGATCAAGGCCGATCACCCCATCA
>CAZFLA010000061.1:0-18936 GCA_964519405.1 uncultured bacterium | reverse complement strand
TTGTACCGCGGCATCTTTACCGAGTTTGATCTCGGCTGCGTCATCCTTAGCAGGATCTGACGCAGCATAAACCGATATTGATACTGCAGCAAATATGACAGCCGTCATGGCTATTTTTAGCAGATGTCTGACTACCTTCATTTTTGTTTACCTAGTAATCAGACTACCAAACCCACCAGAGCGTTACCAGTGTAACCGGTAAGGGACCACAAGTTAAAATGGCCTATCAAGACTTCGTAATAGCCCCACCACTTTTCCGATGATACTGACTTCTTCAGCAGGGTATTCCATGACCGTATAACGATCGTTAGCAGGTATCAGTCGAACGACACCTTCTCCTACCTTCACACGCTTTATGGTAGCTTCATCATTCACAAGAACTGCTGCAATATCATTTTCTGATACAACAGACTGCGTGCGGATTACTACAAAATCATTGGGCATAATATGAGCATCAATCATACTATCGCCCTTGACACGCAATATGAACGGATTTTCTATATTGCGAACCATCTCTATGGGCAATGGGATATGCGCTTCAATATTTTGATCTGCAAAAATGGGAAGACCAGCTGCAATTTCGCCAACGAGAGGTACATGAGCGACACTGTCGGGGTTATCCGTCAGCTCTAGAAAATCAGGATGTATGACTTTGATGCTGCGGCTCTTGTGTTCTCGCTCAATGTAGTTCTTTCTCTGAAGTGCATCTAGGTGAACAGTAACTCCTCGAAGACTAGAAATATCAAAGGCGTCGCCAATTTCTCGTATTGTAGGCGGATACCCATTCTCGCGAACTTTTTGTACGATATACCGCAGAATACTTTCCTGCTTCTCTGTGAGCCCTCGTGTCATTGGATGCCCTCTTTGCGCCGTGATATTACGATTATACACCGATATAGTTCTACATGTCAACCGCATTAATGTAATAAAATGTACACAATATTACACGTATTTGTATGACTATATCTACTAACAAATACTTCTTCCAGATCAGTTGTTACCCTTGGCCGTAATATGCACCAGAGCCATGTTTTCGGAAATAGTGTTTATCCATCAGCATCTGCGGAACTGGCTCGCAGCTGTGAAGTCCAAGTTGCACCACCATGGTGTTTATTGCCATCGCACAGATTTCCTCGAGTGTTACGGCTGTACTAATACACTTGTCAATGCTTTCGCCCCAAGCAAATGGCCCATGTTGACTAACTAATACAGCAGGAACTGCTAAAGGATCAATCATCCGTTCTCGGTATGTCTCAACAATAACCAAACCTGTATTCTTCTCATAGGCGGTATCGATTTCGGACTGATTGAGCGGTCGAGTGCATGGCACTGAGCCATAAAACGCGTCTGCATGGGTTGTACCAAGACAGGGAACATCATGACAGCTTTGCGCCCATGAAGTAGCATATCTACTATGGGTGTGAGCAATACTGTTGACACCCTCAAAAGCACGATATAGTTCAAGATGGGTCTGCATATCAGACGATGGTTTAAGGCTGCCTTGAACGACCTGTCCATTCATATCAACAACAACCATATCCTTGGGGCTCATGGTATCGTAACTCATCCCACTTGGTTTGATAGCAAACACGCCCTGCTCACGGTCAATTCCACTGACATTGCCCCACGTCAGTATGACCAACCCATGCTTAACAAGGGCCATGTTAGCCTCATACACACTTTCTTGCAAATGTTTCACATTCATTATGTCAATCCCCCATGGTCATTGCTTTCTGGTATCATTGCCTAGACGTTATAATGTCTTTGGGCATGTCATATCTATATCATACTTTGTTCAAGGAGTAACCAGCATGAAGCCGTCTCATTTAACATGCGCGTTAATGATCGCTGTATCACTACTTGCAGGATGCGGCAAGACAGTGCAGAACTCTTCTCAGCTTCATGTCACCGCGACTTTTTACCCAGTTGCGGACATCGCACGACAAATAGGCGGTAACAAAGTTGTGGTTGAGACATTGCTCCCTGCAGGAGCGGATCTGCACCATTTCATGCCTACCATAGCCCAGATAAAGCAGCTTAACCGTGCTCACCTAGTGTTGTGTTTAGGACAAGGTGCTGATGCATATCTTGGCAACATGATGAAGTCTGTTGATAATTCCAGCACAAAATTAGTAGAAGTATCAAAGGGCGTTAAGCTTCTGCCATATGATGCATCATCCGACGAACATGATGAGCATAATGAAACTACCGATTCCCATGAGGCAGGCAGTAATGACCCTCACTTTTGGTTGTCCATTTCTAACATCGAAAAGATCACCATGAATGTCTGCGATGCTCTCTCTGAGCAGCAGCCGAAAAACAAAGCCTATTTTCAAAAACGCCGTGATCTCATTCTGAAGTCAATAGCATCACTAGATAAAGAAGCGAAACAAATAAGGGCCAACAAGAAGCACGTCAACTATATAGCCGTTCACTCTGCATTCCGATATATCAACGATGAGCTTGGCTTGGTTCAAGTAGGTGTATTCGAACCAAAACCGGGAGTAGAAACCTCAGCCCGAAAACTGCGCATATTGATTGATGATGCTAAGCGTATGAACGCAAAGTGTATATTCGTCGCCGAAGAGGAACAACATAAACTTGCGGATACTATTGCAGGCGACATGGGACTTCCCATTTACACCCTTGATGTATGCACCCAACCGAAGTCGCAAGATGATCCGGGGTTATTGCCTCGAATGCAGCAAAATCTAGATACCATCAAGAAGGCAATGCAGTGAGCGATAACCTCATCAGCCTTCAAGGGGTATCTGTTAAGCTCAACGAGCATGTCATAGTGTCTGATGTCACATTTACAGCCCAACAGGGACAAGCAATAGCTATCATTGGCCCAAATGGTGCGGGTAAAACCACCTTAATCAAGGCTATGTTGGGATTACTGCCGTCAGATGGATCCATCGTCATTAATGGCTGCAAGGTAACATACAACACCCCTCCTCGTGGTATCGCATATGTCCCGCAAAGACTGGAGTTCGATAGAAGCGTCCCACTTTCTGTTCGAGAACTGTTTTGGGCATATGCCCCCAAGCACACAGTCAACGAGGTAAAATCATCGCTGGCACAGCTGGGTGTAGAAAATGTGTGTAATTCCATGCTGTCTAGGCTGTCAGGCGGTCAGCTGCAGAGGGTGATCATTGCCGTGAACCTCATGCTAAAGCCGCGGGTGTTATTTCTCGATGAACCAAGCACCGGAATAGATACCGAAGGTGAAACACACTTGTATAAACTGCTGCGTGAATTGTGCAGTAAACAAAACATGAGTGTAGTTATGGTGTCGCACGACTTAAGTGTTGTCAGTAAGTATACCGATCACGTCGTATGTATTAACAGACGTATGTTGTGTTGTGCACATCCTGAACATGCTTTGTCAGATGACAATCTTTTTGAGCTATTCGGACACGATTCCGTGAGATACCATCACGCTACACATGAGGATCATCACTAGATGGAAGCTCTGCATTACGCGTTTTTTCCACGTGCGCTTATCGTCTCTGTGATTCTAGGCGCTTGCCTGCCATTGTTGGGCGTATTCATCGTCTCTCGCAGACTTTCCTTCTATTCCGAAGCGGTCGCCCATTCGGCCTATACTGGTCTTGCTGTTGCTGCAGTGCTTGCCTCAGCAACACTGCCCACGGTAGTAGCAGTAGCAATTATCACCGCTCTCAGCATATCTTTCACGCTGAAACATACTGAATTGCCTTCAGACACTGTGATTGGAGTATACCTCGCCATTTCTGCCGCGTTAGGAATACTTATACTCGGAATTCATAAAGGATATAACCCTTCGTTGTTTCAGTATTTGTTCGGTGATGTTTTAGCAATCAATAACACCGAAGTTATCTGCACAGTGGTATTAGGAATAGTCATCATTATTTCCATGATATTCCTTTGGAAGCCCCTAGTCCGACTGACGATACACACTGATATGGCTCAGGTAACTGGCACTAATGCAAAAGTCGTGGATACGATATTCCTCATTCTTGTCGCAGTAGTCGTTACATTAAGCCTTAAGTTAATTGGCATTGTCATGGTCACTGCCATGTTTCTTCTTCCCACAGCAGCCGCACGCAACTTATGCCGCAGCCTCAACAAGATGACTATTCTCAGCGTCATAATAGGTTCACTCAGCGGAATAGTAGGCATGTTTATAAGTTTTAACTACGAACTCGCAAGTGGATCCTGTATTGTGATGTGCAGCGCGGCTGCATTTATCGTCTCATTGTTATTTCGTCGATAAAATCAATTCAGCGGTGTTTGTCATGCTGAAAATGCTTGACGGCAGACCTCATGCTCGGATATAATACCTTCGTTAGGCCGAAGTGGCGGAATCGGTAGACGCGCGCGACTCAAAATCGTGTGCCTTCGGGCTTGAGGGTTCGAGTCCCTCCTTCGGCACCACTCCACCCCATCTATACAACGGGATTGTCTGTGCAGCCTAGCCGCATAGATATCACCCATACAAACCTTGCATGTGAGGTATTCTTCTATGGAACGAACCTTCGTAATGATCAAACCAGATGGTGTCCAAAAAGGACTAGTTGGTGAATGTATCAAGAGATTCGAACAGAGAGGCCTTAAGCTTGTTGGTTTGAAAATGCTGAAAGTTAGTGATGAGCTAGCTGCTAAGCATTATTCTGTCCACCTCGGCAAGGATTTTTATGATGGGCTCATCGCCTTTATACTCTCTGGTCCAGTAGTGGCCATGGTGTTGGAGGGCAACAACGTAATTCCTATCGTGCGAGCGATGATGGGCGCACTAAATCCGCTGAATGCACCAAGCGGAACAATACGCGGCGACTACACAAGCGACACACGAATGAACATAATCCATGGTTCAGATAGCAGGGATTCTGCCGATGCAGAAATCGCTCTATGGTTTAAGCCTGACGAATTGCTTTAGTTTGCCGACTAAGAACATGAAACACTTGAATTATTATGGCTCAAAATGCTATACTGAATGCAATGGAAATATGGAGGCGCAGCCGCTTCCAGCCAAATCAGAAGAGAGGGACGTTCCTTTCATGGCTCTAAATAGCCACGAATCGAGCGTCTTTTCGGTTTTATGGGTTTCTTCCTCTTCACTTCATTGTGGAAGTTTACGATAACCCATGACTGACGGACACAACTAAGGAGACTATGCGCATGACTTCCACAAACGCCAAAGAGGCGATTGAATTTGCTCATCAGAATGAAGCTGTAATGGTTGACCTACGCTTTACCGACCTATTTGGAACCTGGCAGCACTTTAGCTTCCCTGCAACCAGCCTTGATGAAAAACTCTTCGAAAGTGGTGCTGGATTTGACGGAAGCTCAATTCGCGGCTTCCAGGCCATCAACGAATCCGACATGTTGCTCATGCCAGATCCTACAACAGTATTCATGGATCCGTTCTTCGAGCACCCAACCGTAGTTTTCATCTGCGACGTACTCGATCCACTTACTCGCGAACCATACTCCCGAGACCCTCGTTATGTTGCCAAAAAGGCTGAAGCATACCTAAAATCAACTGGTATCGCTGACACCGCTTACTTTGGACCAGAAGCTGAGTTCTTCATCTTCAACAATGTCCGTTTCGGTCAGGAAACCAACAAGGGTTACTACGAAGTAGACAGCGACGAAGGCATTTGGAACTCTGGCCGCGATGAGGATCCTAACCTTGGTTACAAAGTGCGCACAAAAGGTGGATATTTCCCATGTCCTCCAACCGATAGCCTGCAAGACCTTCGAACAAGCATGGTTCTTATCCTGAACAACCTCGGTATTGAGACAGAAATGTCCCACCACGAAGTTGCTTCTGGCGGCCAGTGCGAAATTGGTATGCTGTTCGACACACTAGTCGGCATGGCTGATAAACTTCAGAAGTTCAAATATGTCATTAAGAACACAGCTGTAGAGAACGGCTACACAGCAACCTTCATGCCTAAACCACTATTTGGTGACAACGGCTCAGGTATGCACTGCCACTGCTCATTCTGGAAAGAAGGCAGCAACACCTTCTACGATGAAAGAGGTTACGCAGGACTTTCCGAAAACGCAATTTACTTCATCGGTGGTATTCTCAAGCACGCAGCTAGCCTGCTCGCCTTTGGTGCACCTTCCACTAACTCCTATCGCCGCTTAGTGCCTGGTTACGAAGCACCTATCAACTTGATCTACAGCCAGAGAAACCGCTCGGCCTGTATGCGAATTCCTATGTACAGCACATCGCCTAAGGCGAAGCGTGTTGAATTCCGCGCACCAGACCCGACAGCTAATGGCTACTTGCTGTTTGCGGCTATCATGATGGCCGGACTTGATGGTATTCAGAACAAGGTTACCCCACCAGAGCCAATTGATAAAGACCTTTATGAGCTCCCAGCAGCAGAGCGCAAGGGTATCAAGCAGACCCCAGGTTCCTTGCTTGAAAGCCTTAATGCTCTTAAGGCTGATCATGAGTATCTGCTTAAGGGTGGTGTATTTACAGAAGACCTACTGGAAACTTACCTCGGCTTCAAGCAGGTTAACGATGTGGATGGTGTTGCTCTTCGACCGCATCCATATGAGTTCGCTCTGTATTTCGACGCCTAAATCTAGGTGTGATATCTTGTTAGCAGCTCCCTTAGGGGAGCTGCTTTCATTTTCTCTAGTCTAGTGTTATAATTTCAATACAAAATCACTTCATCGAGGTTGCCGGATTGCGAATAAAATAACTGTCACACACAAAATACACAATCCAACAGTTTATAGACTGTTGCTATTTTGCGGAAGTGGTTAGTTATGCAATCTGGTGAACGCACATCCCTATCTCTCATGTTTCCTCAACCTTAATGCATCAATGCCACTTCATGAACGAGGTGGCATGTATGATTTCACTTTCGAATGTTTCATTTACTTACCCTACAGCACCGTCGCCGATATTCATGAATATCAGCCTATGTATCCAACCTGGCTGGACAGGTATCATCGGAGCGAATGGCACTGGTAAAAGCACTCTGCTTCAACTGCTAGCAGGAGGTTTGCAGCCAGATACTGGTAATATCCACAGGCCGGACCTATGCGTTCTTTGTGAACAGAGAACTGATGAAGCGCCTGCCGAACTGCAGCAACTGCTGTTCAGTGCGCAACATGACGGAATTGATCTTCTAAGACGACTCAACATCGAAGATGACTGGCAGTATAGGTGGAATACCCTTAGCCACGGCGAACGGAAGCGAGCACAGATTGCATCTGCGATCTACCAGCATCCAGACATGCTGGCTGTTGATGAACCGACAAATCACCTTGACAGCGAATCTCGCAGCTCAGTCATCGATTTGTTGCGCAGCTTCAAGGGCTATGGTGTCGTGGTTAGTCATGATCGTCAACTGCTCGATGCACTATGTGCCTATACAGTGATCCTTGCCGATTCACGGTTCTACAACTACGACTGCAGCTACACACAAGCCATGCAACTACATAACGACCAGCTTCTTGCTCAACGTAAATCATATGAACAGTTGGTATCGCAGATGCACACGCTGAAAAACGAGTATCAGCATCGCATTGAGGAAGCATCAAAACAGAACCGCAAACGAAGCAAACGGCAGCTTGATCGTCATGATTCGGATGGAAGACGCAAGTTAGATATGGTTAGGTTGTCGGGAGCAGATGGAACGGCCGGGCGTATCGCTTCGCAGCTTGAAGGCCGCCTAAGGCAAACCGAAGCTAAGTTAAGCGGAATGGAACTTAGCCCAATACAATCTTCATCAATACGATTGTATACTCAGAGAAGCCGGCGTCACACATTATGTTACCTACCTTCCGGAGACATTTGCTGCGACAGTTTTCAGGTAACATATCCCGACCTGCAGATAAACGCATCGGATCGCATTTCACTGACTGGCGCCAATGGGTCGGGCAAGAGCACATTGCTGAGTAGGATAGTAGATGCTGTAGGTAGAACCCCAACTCAAATGCTGTATATCCCTCAAGAAGTTTCTTTAGGTCAGAGTCTCAAGCTTCAATACGATATAGCTCAGTTGTCAGACCGTGAACGAGGCCGCCTATATGGGTTAGTGCATGCTTTAGGATCGAACGCCGAAGCCTTGATGGAATCCTGCAGTTGGAGCCCTGGCGAAACACGAAAAATGCTGCTAGCCATAGGGCTCATCAGCACACCGGAGTTGATCATATTGGATGAACCTACGAATCACCTAGATCTGCCGTCGGTGCTGGCATTAGAAAATGCACTTGCCACATCGCAAGCGGCAATACTTCTCGTTAGTCATGACATCGCTCTCACGAACACATTGTGTTCCATACATTGGCATATCGACGGTTCCAGACAACTAATAATACAGTGATTCGCCAATTTTGAGAAGGTATTAACAACTAATTGCAATAAATATACCCTGAACATATGACAATGTAGATAATCTTCGGAGGCTTAAATGAAACCTGTCGACTATCTTGCGTCTGCAAGCATATCTGTCACTCAAAAGGGTGCGTTGTGGCATATAGACGGCCAACGATCCCATCTTATATTCAATCCCGACACGTTCGGGCTTACCCTAAGCACCAGATCAGCGACCTGGGAGATGCAGCCATCCTCAGAGTCGGATCTGTTGATTCGTTCAGCAAATAAGACTGAAGTGAGATATGCGCTTCAGTCAGCCAAGGTAAAACAAGTTACTCCTTACCAAACTGGTTGTATAGTCGGCATTAAAATCACAGTGTCTGGTTTTGGCAGCAACGATATCTCCTTCGAGATGTTCTTAACTCTTGAAGAGCCATCCGAAGATATCATATGCACTGTATCTTGCCAAGAGGGCAACAGCACCATGCGTGAACTCCGATGGCCTATCGGCTTAACAGCAGGCAGTGCAGATGCAGCTATTGTCCCCTTGATGCAGGGATCACGTATACCTAAAGACTGGCCCACTAAAGTTTGGGCATTTGATAGCCTCACTCACAGTCGTGCACTATATATGCCTTGGTGGGGATTTGAGAACGGTAAATCAAGTCTCATGCAGATCATTGAGACACCTGATGACACAGGATTTGCCATTACTCACCCTGCAGGCGGCCCCACATTCATCCAGCATCATTGGTTAGCCCAACTGGGCAAGTTTGGCTACACTCGATCTATGCGCATCAAGATGATCGATAATGGCAACTACGTTCAAATGGCAAAAGCATATCGCCAGATGGTCATAGATAAGGGAAACTTCTGTTCGCTTAAGCAGAAAGTAGCAAGATCACCCAAACTGCAGCAGATAATCGGTGCGCCTGTCATTCACACAGGTTCGGCTGTTCATCACGAACAAGGATCGAATTTCTATAACAAAGAGAATGAAGCTGCCAACCACTCGTTCACACCATTCGTGCAAACCGCAAAAATGTTTGAAACGTTGCATCGGCGTGGTGTCAAAAGAGCTTATGTTCACCTTGATGGTTGGGGTTTCCGTGGATACGATAACCAACACCCAGATATCATCCCACCAAGCCCTGAATGTGGCGGATGGGGTGGTTTGAGGCAGCTCAGCCTTACCTGTGACAAACTGAACTACCTGTTTGCCATTCATGATCAGTACCGCGATTACTACCTAAACGCAACCAGCTACAATCCTAAGCATGTTGTGTTAAATGAAGACGGCAGCTACTATGCAGAGGGTTATTGGTGCGGCGGAAAACAGTCTTTCCTGTGCCCAAGCTTAGCACCTGCTTACGTCATGCGTAATCACCAGTTATTGCTCAATCAAGGTATAAAAGTAAAAGGTGCATATCTTGACGTATTTAGCGTTCTGCCTCCAGACGAGTGCTTCTCAACAGAACACCCCGTAACTCGCACAGAATGCCTGAAATACCGTGCTCAGTGCTTTAACTATGTTAGGAGCCGTCTAGGTGTGATCAGCAGTGAGGAACCTTCAGACTGGTCGATACCCTATCTTGATTTAGTGCATCACGGTCCGTATTCGCTGGATCCTTACTTCGATGATGGCATTGCGATGGGTATAGCTATTCCCCTCTTCAACTTGGTATACCATGATGCACTTATCCAACCATGGTTCCCATACACACACAAGGGCGGCGGATTTGGCATACCAAATACCGACATGGGGATGTCTCATGCGGTTCTAAATGCTGCCATGCCATACCTATCGATCGATGCACCGGATGAAGAGATCACCCGTGTAAAAATGCTCTGTGCACTTCAGGCGCGTCTTGTGCATGCGGAAATGATCAGCCACTCATTTACCGATGATAAACACCGCAAACAAGTCAGCACATGGTCTGATGGCACAGTGATTACCGTTGATTTTGACAGCGGCAAATACGACATCAAGCCCGCTATAAGCCCCTCCGAATTGGCCAAGGCGATGGTATAACCAATTCCCATGGGATCCGGATGACTTGTCATCCGGATCCCACTTCACTTACTCACAAATCCGTCCTGCACATGCTATACTTATTACACTAACTATCACGACACATTCGGTTGGCATTTGGAGGCGGTATGACTATCACTGAAGTTCTGCGGAGAAAAGTCTGTTTTATACTTGTGATGGCTGCTGTATGGTGCGCCGCAACACCACAGCAAGTAGTTTATGTTCGCCACATGCCCTTATCTGAACTCATACCTACACGATGGGACGACAAAGAGCGAGCAGCCCTCATCACCGCAGCCAAAGACGGAAAGCTGACTGCTGAGCAGTCCAAACAAGCATGGCAGCTGGCAAGAAACAAGCATGAATTGGTCATAGTACGACCCGACTTATGGAAAGGGATCCTCACACAAATAGCCAATAACTCAGATGGTGAGGGCTATTTCCCACAGAAGGACATGCCAGAATTCCCTTATAAGCCCTACCAGCTCGTACAGGTCCCTAACGGCACAGTGCTGATGGTTGATCTGCTGGATTCTTCTGAGGCATTTAATAGAGTTCCGGCAGAGCTTTCACGACCTTGGTCACGCTGGAGTTTGTGGCTGTTAATATTGGCCGTCCTTGTATATATCGCCATTCCTTGGCCGCCTAAGGCCTCGGGCAATGTCTATGCCTATCGCAGACTAAACAGCGTGATATTGCCCGACTGGCTAGGATACTTTCTTGTAGCAGCTTTCACCGCGCTTCCGTTATTCGTGGTATCTGCAGATTCGAACTTCAGCGGAGTCATGCGTGATACGTCATGGATTAAGATCTGCGCGTGGGGCTTGTTGGCGGCGATTCCAGGCTTGAGCATCCTGTTCATCAGTTGGTGGTATTCCTGCACCTACATTGAACTGCATGATGATAAGCTGGCAATGCATGCTCCTATGAAATCATTCCAGATATCATATGACCAAATCCGCAGTATTGAATACTTCGAGATGACATCACCAAGATGGTTAAAACGAGCAACTTTGTTATTGATGTACGGCAGTTTATTTACCATGACAGCTATATACATCATGCTCAGCCAGCCACATGCGGCCGCACGCATCACCATGGCTGATGGCAGCAGCAAGACGTTGCTTATCGAGTATCTGCCGCGATATCAACAGATGCTGAAGCAGGTTCAACAGAAATCAAGCTGCGAGCTCAAAGGATTTGAATTATAACCGCTTAACATCAGCGTCGGCTTGCCAGTTTACTTTACCCAAGAACTGGCAGCCCACAAACCTGATGTTTTTGAGCTGATATTCGGTCTTTCCCTCGCCATACTTTGTGGTTCCACACGCCATAAGGCCAGCCCATTCGGCCCATGCTTCCATGCGGCAGTTACGAAACGTGATATCATGCGGAACAGGGCCCTCTATCTCAGTCTCATTCTCTATCCACATGAATCCGGTAAAATGCAGACTTGTCGCCAGCATTGTGCTGCGCCATCGAGCTGTTCCTATCATGCGGCAGTTATCGATGCGTGAATGCGGATTGGCGATCGATTCGTTGATAATCCGTATACCAGCAATGTCATCAACAGGAAGCGGCTTGTTGATAGTCATCACTTCGCCTTCGGTTCTCTTCTCAATTCGCCTTATGTGCACATATCCATAATCACGTCCTGAGTTAACATTAATCACCCGAAGGTAGTCACCATTTTGCGAAATCGCCTCACCGAAGTTCACCTGCCATGTGTCATCAGCAAGAACCTTGTTCAAGTAGATATAATGATTGCTTAGGTTCACCACATCGTCATGCAGTCCTTCTACCCGGCAATTCTTCCAGGATATAGCCCCGCGGTTATTCTTGCAATGATATCCGTCTCGCCAAGCTGTCATGGCTCGATTTGTGCCGGGCTTAGGAACCACATTCACATTCTCAAATGAGATTGGTCCCTTGTTTCCCTTGATACTGAATAAGAACGATGGCCCGCTCCATACATTCACGTTACGGAATTGAACACCATCGCTGCCGCCAACATGCATGGCATACCCGCCGCCGTGACCAATCCCAGGTACAGGCAGCCACACTAGTGGGCGCTGCTCAGCTAGTATCTGCATCCGGTTTTCCCACGGCCCAGCCTTAGCTATGTTCACCTTAATGTCTCTAGAGCTCTTGCTGCCATTTGTAGACACCACATTGCGAATATACAGATGGTGTCGGCCTAATACATTAGGGATCATAAACTGCCATACAGAACCATTATCAACACTTTCATCAGAATCACAGTCTAGAGCGGGATACTGAGGCAGTATACGCGCGGTGAAAGAGGGTTTACTAGGATTTACATTGACCAGACGTGCGACACAGAACGGCAGCGGTAGATGATCTATAGTAAATCCATCAATGACGATATCCTTACAGTCATACAATCCAAAACAGTTGACTGGTGTCTTAGGGAGCAGCATAGCTCCATGCCCAAGTATCTGGCAGTCACGCACACCACTTAGCAGCATGCCCCACTGGTAATCTGTGACACCATCAGCAGGCAGCAATCTGTAGCTTTTGCCCTTTTTGAACTCGATGCAAGTTGGTCCATGGTGTTTACACACTTCGGCACATAATTTCTGAAGTGCTGGCAGATCATTCGTATGTCCGTCACCAACAAGCCCGTATTTGTGTACATCGTATGTTTTCCGTACCATTTTTACCCCATCTTTTCGTAACATCGTCGTAATATCTCTATAAACTGCTCGTTGACTTCATGACCAGTGTCTAGGTTAAGGATCATACACATGGATAATCGAGCGAGTTTAATTTGCTCCATCGTTGCTTGATTAACCAATGATTCCAGCTCTAAATGGTCATCCTGATTAATGTAACCATGCTGCAGTTCAAAATGCTTCAGAGCCAGGTATTCGCTGATCATCCGCGTTGTCTGCACGTCATCATCGCACCAGCCTACCTGCTGGGCGGCACACACGGCCAACACGCCAGCTTTGGCTTGAAGGCACCCCTCTGTTGTGCTATATCTGCGTGACCGTTCTTTGAGCGTTCCGACCATTTCATTCAGAGGCATCGTCACTCCACCACGCTGGATCTATATCGTCATAAATCATATCGCGCTCTTCAGTTTCACCCAAAGTGCCCCATTCATCTGCCGAGGGTTCAACTCCGTTCACGACTTTCTTCAGTAAGTCCTCAAGCATATTGAACCTTTTATCATGCCAAGCTGCTCGAAGTTCCGCATAGTCGCGTGCAGATTCGGTGCTGATGAGGAACGGCCAGTCACTAGATTCCAACAACACCAATTCCCTGGCCATTTGCTTAAGCAGCGGACGAGTTCGCTCATCGTGTTTTAGCTCATTGGCCCACTTCATATACCGATCCTCGCAGCTATATATGCGTTCCCATACCCACATTGTGTCGGCATTCAACCACGTATAGTGGTAGTTTCCCGCGCCCCAGCTGCCTTCAGCAAGCCTGATGATGTCTCCACCCGGTGATGTTTCATACACTTCTCGGGCGGTTTTCACATCGACTTCAGGGTAGTCAGCCAATGCTTTGCGTGCGTAATACAGCCATTCAGGTCCTTCGAACCACCAGTGGCCGTATAGCTCCGTATCATACATGCTGGTGATGTTGGAATAGTCGCCGTTCACTGCGGTCTCTTTTACTTCCTTCGCAACTAACATCGCAAAATGCTTGGCATGATCCTGCACCACTGTGAACGCCTCTAGCGGATCATACAGCTTCTTTTCACCCAGCCCCACATCATCACCAGTAACCCGCCAATAGCGTAATCCGCCGACCTTGTGCTTTTTGTGGAACTCTAGATAACAACCTGCACCAGGATATCCAACGGAGGCACTCCACACTTGCTGTCCCGTGTTCATGTTTCGTGAGAACACGCCGGCAACTCGATCGGGATTATCTGAGGTGTTTACATACTGCATGAAATTCGGTGATGCCACACTTGAGTGCGATATCCGTCCGGCACGTTCGCGTGACTGCAGCTTAGCGAGAAGCGGGAACCGGTCGGCATATACTCCGGCACTCTTTCCACCTGTGACAATTGCTGAGTCGACGAAGAAGTAGTTCACACCGAGTTCCGTCAATATATCATCAACCCCTCGTCGTGCAAAGGCAGCACCACCCGTAGGCCGCATCCAATTGTAATTCGGACGGTAAGCACATTCTGGAAGCCAAAAGCCCGTTGGATTGCATCCAAAGTGACGCTTATAAGCTTCCACCCCCACTTTGATCTGTGCTTTCACGCATGTATCCGACCCAATTAACGGAAGATACCCATGCGTTGCTGCACTAGTAATAACCTCAATATGACCGTCATCTTGGAGCTGTTTGAATGCCCCCACAATATCTTGATTGCATTCGTTCAGATAAAACTGCAGGCGTGCCGAATAGGTGCTCAGCCAGAAATCGGCAATAGAGGCTTCCCTGATTCGACCATCCTTCAGAAATTCTGCTTTGTTCTTCTTGGCAGCACGGAACCGAAATCCAAACCAGTTAAGCAGTTCCTGTGTGAAGTCAGGATGGGCTAGTTGTTCTGCAAGTATGGGGGTAATGCCAACGACGAACTTAGGGGATATCCCCTCTGCAATTAATCGGTGGCAAACCTGCAGCAAGGGAAGGTAGGTATCTGCGGCACCTTCAGACAGCCAGTCCATGCCGTGCGGGGTGCGTCCGTGATCCATCACGTAAGGAATGTGTGAGTGCAGAACAAATGTGTAGCTTCCGGCAGGCAATGTAGACTTCATGGGTCTTCCACCTCTTATCTGACAACAGTCGTTCCTAATATAAACGACGAGAAGGCGTATTTACGCCTTCTCTGCGTTTGACTTTATGTCACCGATGCTGCGCATCAGTTCATCGAGATCATCGGTAAGTCTTTGTCAATGCTTTCGATCGCTTTAGTAAAGATTATTGTGTTATCTGGCCCCAACTGAGCCGATATCGTATCATTTTCCCTAAATCGACCAACCAGCAACTCCTCTGCCAACGGATCTTCAATATACCGTTGAACAGCACGGCGCAGCGGTCGTGCACCAAATTGCGGGTCGAAGCCTTCTCTCGCCAGCATTTCGCGAACTTCAAGCGAGACTTCAAGGTTGATACCTTGAGATGTCAACTGTTTCACAACCCGACTTAAGAGCAGATCAACGATCTGAATAATCTCACTCATGCTCAGGGTATGGAACACCACAACCTCGTCAATACGGTTGAGGAACTCAGGGCGGAATGTGCGTTTGAGTTCTTCCATTACGCCATTCTTCATATGCTCATATTCCTTATCGTTAATATTACCATCGATAAGGCGAGAGGTGTCGATAAAGCCCATCGACTTCTCACCAACGATCTGCCGTGCTCCAAGGTTACTGGTCATAATGATCACAGTATTCTTAAAGTCGACCACCCTGCCCTGCGAGTCCGTCAGCCGACCGTCTTCGATGATCTGCAGCAAAATGCTGAAGACATCAGGATGCGCCTTCTCTATTTCGTCTAGTAACAGCACACTATACGGCTGCCGTCGCACAGCTTCCGTCAGCTGTCCGCCGTCATCGTAACCCACATATCCAGGTGGGGCTCCAACAAGACGGCTGACCGCGAATTTCTCCATGTATTCGCTCATGTCTATGCGAATCATGTTGTTCTCATTGTCGAACAGGAACGAAGCAAGAACACGAGCCAACTCGGTCTTACCAACACCTGTGGGGCCGAGGAACATAAAACTGCCTATCGGTCGTTTTGGATCCTTCATGCCGCTTCTTGCACGCCTTACGGCCTTGCTAACCGCAGCAACGGCTTCCTTTTGGCCAATGATGCGTTCATGGAGGTGTTGTTCCATCTTTATAAGCTTCGCAGCCTCTGTCTCCACAAGACGCGACACAGGGATGCCTGTCCAGCTCTGTACAATGTGTGCGACTTCATCTTCACCCACAGATTGGTTCATGGAAGACTTTGATTCTTCCCAAACCTGCTCTTCTGCCTTGAGCGAATCGGACAAGTTGCTTTTTTTGCTCATGAGCTCGTGAACTTTGTCATACTCGCCAGCGGCGTGGGCTTCTTCAAGCCGTTTCTCAATCTGTGTCAGAGCGATTTTAGCATCACGCAGCGTCTTCGGCGGTAAAGTAAGCTGCAGCCGGACCCGCGAGCTCGCCTCGTCGATAAGATCAATCGCCTTATCTGGCAGACACCGGTCTGGAATATATCTCTGTGCTAAGCTGACCGCCGCTTTAAGTGCGTCATCGCGGATCTCCACACCATGGTGAGCCGCGTATTTATCGCGCAGACCTTTTAGGATTTCAAAAGCCTCTTCTTCAGTCGGCTCATTCACCTTGACTGGCTGAAACCGTCTTTCAAGAGCTGCGTCTTTTTCAAAATACTTACGGAACTCTTCTTGGGTGGTTGCACCGATGCACTGCATCTCTCCGCGAGCTAAAGCAGGCTTCATGATATTGGAAGCATCAAGCGCACCTTCTGCACCGCCAGCACCCACAACAGTATGAAGTTCATCAATGAAGAGCACTATTTCGTGGTTCGACTTGCGCACTTCCTCGATGACCTTCTTCATGCGCTCTTCAAACTCACCGCGGTATTTGGTGCCAGCAACTAAGCTGGCTAAATCCAATGCGATGATGTGGGTTGAACGCAGTTGTTCGGGCACGTCACCTTGAACGATCTTCTGTGCCAAACCTTCGGCAATGGCCGTTTTACCTACACCGGGCTGACCAAGCAATACTGGGTTGTTTTTGGTGCGTCGAGATAGAATTTGAATAACGCGTTCTATCTCACCTTGCCGTCCAACCACAGGATCGAGCTTGTCTTCCAACGCCATGACGTTCAGGTCGCGGCCATACTCGTCAAGGGTAGGTGTTTTGGACTTCTGTTTTCCCGATTCTTGCTTTGTGTCGTTCTGCTGAGTAGCAAGCACTTCTTTACGAGTTTTTTCCAGATCCGCACCAAGGTTCTCCAGAACCTTTGCTGCGATTCCATCAGCCTCACGTATCAACGCTAAAAGGAGATGTTCGGTTCCAATGTATGTGTAGTTTAGCTTTCGAGCTTCATCATAGGCTAAATCAATGACCCGACGAGCTCTTGGACTAAGCTGGGTTTCTTGTGTGTATCGGTTATCGCCACGGGTAAGCAGCTTTTCCAGTTCCGAACGGATCTTAGCAAGAGGATCTTTAGTCAGTCCTAATAATAAATGTTCTGTTCCCACATAGCTTTCACCCAGACGATTGGCTTCTTCCTGGGCGTAGTAGACGGCGCGACGAGCTCTCTCTGTGAATCTCTGCCACATATGTCGGCCTCCTCCTGCGGACGTAAAATTACCGTCCCTAATTTTAGGTTACCTCGCGGTAGAGCCTTAATGCAAGTAGGCACCAACTGGTGCCTACTTCACTGTTTATCTTGCTATTTATTGGACGTTATTTATGCGTCTGGTGATAGCGTATGTTCCTTAAATGCCTTGATTAGCTTGATGGTGACAGGGCCCGGCTTGCCGACGCCGATGCTTCTTTCGTCAAGTTCAACCAGCGGAATAGCTTCAGCGGCTGTTCCAGTTAAGAAGCACTCATCAGCAGTGTACACATCATAGAGTGTCATCAGTTGCTCTTCAACAGTGACCCCTAGATTAGCAGCAAGCTCCATCACGGTAGAGCGAGTAATGCCAGCCAATATACCGGTGATCTCTGGCGGAGTTATCAATTTACCGTTCTTAACGATAAAGATGTTATCCCCAGTCGCTTCAGCAACATAACCTTGAAGGTTCAACATGATGCCTTCACCAGCACCCACACGGTTAGCTTCCATCTTCGCTTGAATGTTGCCTACATAACGCCCTAGTGACTTAATACGAGGCTCTATGCACTGCGGGGGGATCACTCGTGTGCTGCAAGTAACAGCATTCAACCCCTCTTCATATGCCTTCGGCGAATAGAGCGATAGCTTAGCTGTTGACACAACCAACGTAGGCTCATCACCTAATTTCTTCGGGTCTAAACCAAGTGAAATACCGCGTGACATAGTCACTCGAATATAACAATCACACTCGTCGTTTGCTTTAACTAATCCGTTAATGATTTCGGAAACTTCTTGTTGTGTGAAAGGCAGCTTAATGTTGAGCGCTATCGCACTGCGGAATAGCCGAGCTACGTGCTGCTTGAGCTTAAAGACTTTACCATTATAGGCCCTAATACCTTCAAATGCACCATCTCCATACATGAACCCATGATCATAGATGTGCAGTGATGCCTGCTCAGCGGGCAGCATTTTTCCGTTTAAACTGACGTATTGCCCCATTCATTTGCCTCCGTTCGGGTGCTTTATCAAGGTTTAGTATAGCACCGACGCAGCGTCATCTGCCACCCTAAAGCGTACTGTTGAGAGGCACATTTACAACAATAAGGTATCATGCAAACTGAAGGTATCAACCCCTAAAACTAAAAAGAACGGATGCAGAATCCCATTTGTCTGCATCCGTTCCAAACATCATTACCGATGTTTAAATATCAAACATCGAATCCGATAATCCTGAATTTAGCTTGTAGTCTTTATAAGACGTAGTTCCACCCAA
>CAZFLA010000060.1:13739-19322 GCA_964519405.1 uncultured bacterium | reverse complement strand
TAAAGTTAAAATCAGTAATGCTTACCCCAAGCGGCTCAACCAAAATGTCATACTTGCCTAAGCGCATGGTGATTTCGTGCTCTACCTGCATCTTCACGTCTGTTCGGCGGGTGACCAACTGCTCAGCGGTGAATTTAGCAGTTACCTGCTTTAGGGATTCTTGCACAGCGGGGTCGATGATACGCTCTTTGAAGTCTGTACCAACATTTTTGAATAGATCACCAACCCTAGATGGTACAAGATGGTAGTTGATCGCAACAGTGGTTTTTACTGTTTGCAGATCACGAGATGCGGCGGTTGCAGAGCTCTCTTCCTTCTGGGTACGCACTTCAATGAGCTCAGCCTTATTGATAACAGGTATCACGAAATTCATGCCCTCATGCAACACCCCACTCACGGCGCCAAACCGCAGCAGAACACCGCGGTAACCTGCTGGCACTAAAACTACTGAGTTATAGGCCACCATGACGAGGACGATGAGAACAACAATCGAACCAATCCGTGCTCCTGCGAATTTACCGATATTACCAAACGATCTACTCTGTGCCATATGTGCTCCTTAAAGGGTATTATGGTGCGGGAACTCACAATAATAGCATAACATGCCCGACAAAATGTGTTCACTTATCACCAACTAAAAGAAGCCGCATGGTCTGTTATCCAACCATACAGCTTCATCAATATGTTGTGGGTCAGAGCGGCAGCAAGCTGCGCGCCACCTTACTTATTTCAGTTCGAAATCTATCAGGGCCGCTACGCCAACACCCTCTACCCTCTTGATGTCTGTCAAACCCTTACTGGAGACGGGAATGAGGCCTCGCAGTCGAACTCCGCCGATTGCTTTAAACTCACCCTCTACCTGAGCACAGGCCTTAACTTTATCAACCTGAGCTTTAGGGCCTACAATCTGCGCCGCACCCATGTACCCGCCGGAACCTACACTAAGGATAGGCACCACTTTTGTTTGATACGTGCTGCTAAACTTGTTGTTGCCATATAAACCATTGATCACTTTGTTGATATCTTTGCCGAATTTGTCGACGAGGAAGCCAACACCTAGACCTTTCAGCAGACCTCCTAACTGTGCATAAGCCACGCTCACGCATAGAACACCGGCCATAACGCCGGCAAGTGTCTTCATCTTACGGGTAACTATCATTGTCATTGCCTCCATATTGCTGATTCATAACACCTATTTGACGCTGTTAAAAGTGTTATGGTTACATTATTGTTGTACCTCCATTGCTGTGTACATGACGATCATGTGACCGTGGAGGAACTTGCCTTCAACACAAAACTTCTAAATATTGGCGTTCATAACCCGATACTGTTTTAATATAAACAGCGAGGCCTTACCTGCATTTATACCCAGGAGATACTAATGGAACACAAGTCTGCATTATTCGCCGCTGTGACAGCGATAATAGCTGTAGCATCGTACACCGCACATGCCACAGAAATCCCCGTATACAAAGTCACAGTATTAAACGGGCTAGGTGGTTCCACGTCGGCAGCATACGACATCAATGACTCTGGCGTCGTGTGCGGATACAGCACACAAGCCGGACAAAGCGGACATATCGCAGTAGTCTGGACAAGTGCCACGCCCACAGCACTCAGTGTAGGAACAACATCGGGTGACCTCATTGCCATGGGCATCAATAACGCAGGGCAAGTCGCAGGATATGGGCCAAGTGTCTCATCATCCCACGCAGTCACATGGCCATCGTATAACGCCGTGGTTGACTGGGGTACGCTGGGCGGCTCCAAAAGCTATGCTAGGGCCATCAACAATAATGGTTGGATCACAGGCAACTCCGCAGATTCTACAGGTGCCCGAAACCTGTTTATGAAACGGCCTACAGACTCCAACTTAATCAGCCTGGGCATTCCTGCGGGTGATGCAGCCGCATATGGGCTTGATATCGCCGACAATGGCACCATCGTAGGCTACTCATCAAACACTGACGGCTCCACACTCCGCGCTTTTGCATACCTTAACTCTGCATACAATCAACTGCCGACTATCGGCGGAAGCGCCACATATGCGAATGGCATTAACAACACTGGTTCTGTTGTCGTCGGCAGCGGGCTCGATACCAATGCTGCACAACGCGCTTTATACTGGACGTCATTGTCATCGGCTCCCACCACAGTTGCACCTCTATCTGGAGATGCCTACAGTAGTTTTTCTGCAGTAAACAACCTAGGATGGGCCGTAGGGCTTAGCGCTTCCGCTCCAGGCAATGAACACGCACTGCTTTACATACCGGACCTGGGTTCATATAACCTTAACGATATGAAATCTGCAGATAGTGACAACATCACGATTAAATACGCCACATCCATTAACAACTACGGCCAGATCATAGGCGTGGCTGAGCAGCAGTTGGATACAGGCGGCACAATTCAAGTACCCTTTATCGCCAGCCGAAAATTGACGGTTAAAGGCTCGGTCACCCTCACCGATTGGATGGGTGGTCCAACCGACGTCACCGTAAAGCTGCTTCAAAATGGAACTCCTATCCAAACCAAAGTTGTGAGTGCATCGCCAACGGCTGAATACGCATTCGACCAAGTTGATTCAGGCAATTACGAGGTGTCGGCTTCTTCTCCATATTGGATATCACTAACTGTGCCAGTGACGCCTTCAGATACGCTCTACAACATCGAGCTAGCCAATGGCGACGCTGACGATGATGGAAGCGTAAACCTCTTCGATTTCGTTGTGCTTGATGCTACTTTTGGCACCAACAACATCGCAGGAGACAGAGATGGCAGTGGTGCAGTGAACCTCTTTGATTATGTGATCATTGATAAAAATTTCGGAGCTATCGACTCCTAATTAACCTGCAACAACAATCGATGGCCTAATGAGCGAAGCGTAAATTTCACTCGTTAGGCCATTCTTTTAGCAGCCCTATTGTCACGGTATACTACAAGAGATGACATGAGACATCACATGACAAGGAGTTGTATATGAGCACGATTATCGATACTATTATTGCCCGTGAAATACTAGATTCTAGAGGTAACCCCACAGTTGAAGTGGAAGTGCTGATAGAAGATGGCATCAAAGGTCGCGCATCGGTACCGAGCGGTGCCTCGACGGGCAGCCATGAAGCCATTGAACTCCGTGACTCGCTAAGCACCCGCTACAACGGTAAGGGTGTTCAAACAGCTGTAGAGAACGTCATTGAACACATCGCCCCAGAGCTGCAAGGTATGGACGTCACCGACCAGGTCACCATTGACCGTGCGCTGTGCGAGCTAGACGGCACTGAAAACAAGAGTAAACTTGGTGCAAATGCCATGTTGGCAGTGTCGCTTGCATGCGCAAAGTGCGCAGCCGACGCAGTGGGATTACCGCCATATCAGTACATCGGAGGAGTATTCGCACATACACTGCCGGTTCCGATGATGAACATCCTCAATGGCGGAGCACATGCCGACAGCAATGTAGACTTTCAAGAGTTTATGGTAGTTCCTGCTGGTGCGGCGGATTTCGCAGAGGCACTGCGCATGGGCACCGAAGTTTTCCATAGCCTTAAGTCTGTACTGAAGGCAAAAGGGCTTGCGACCAGCGTTGGTGATGAGGGCGGATTCGCGCCTAACCTGTCATCCAATGAAGAGGCCTTAGAGCTCATCGTTGATGCCATTTCTACAGCAGGATATGCGCCTGGTGAGGATTGTTTCCTGGCACTCGACATTGCTGCATCCGAGTTATACCGCGATGGTCTATACCACCTAGAAGGTGAAGGTGCTCAGTTAACTGGCACTGAGATGATCGCTAGATATGAAACACTGCTGCAGAAATACCCCATCGTCAGCATCGAAGACGGCTTAGCCGAAGGCGACTGGAGTGGATGGCAGGCGATGACCAAGCAGATTGGTGACAAAGTGCAGCTCGTTGGTGATGATCTTTTTGTAACCAATGTAGAGTTCCTGCGCAAAGGCATTGAGCTTAAATGCGCCAACTCTTTACTGGTAAAAGTCAACCAGATTGGCACACTCACCGAAACTTTAGCTGCTATTGAAATGGCAAAACGAGCTGGTTATTCCACAGTCATTAGCCACCGCTCTGGTGAAACTGAAGACACTACCATTGCCGACATCGCCGTGGCTACCAATGCGGGACAGATAAAGACCGGTGCCCCATCGCGAACTGATAGGGTCAGTAAGTATAACCAACTACTGAGAATTTCTCAGATATTAGGTAACTCTGCAGATTATCCTGGATGCCAGGCATTTAAGCACACCATTCGCTAGATCAAGTAGTTCACCTGCGGTGCACGCAGGTGAACTATCTACAACCTGCTAGATTTTCCATACACCCATGATCGCTTGTTTTTAGGTATAAATACCAGTTTTTTAATCTTCATGGCCCAACTTGCTTGCGTCGTGTTACAATAATATTCACAGTTGTAATATTGCATTTTTACGATCGATCATCACATATATTCGCAACACTGGAGAACTCGCTCTTTTATGAGACGATCATCAACCCAACGAAAAAATAAGGGAACGAAAAAATCATCGTTTACCCCAATCATGCATTTTATCGTTGTATGTGTGTTCTTCGCAGCTGTATCAGCTTTAGTTGCTAGGGATATTATAGTTTATGGTGCAGATATGAGCGTTAGGTCACGATCTGTAAAGGAACTGCAGCAAGCAGGCAACAGATTGTTAAAAGAAAACCACGACCTACGCAACCAAAAAGCCTTCTTGGACACACAACGTGGTAAAGAGATCATCGCACGCCGTAACCTCTTCAAAAATCCGAGCGAAAAATACTCCATCATCAGCTCTGAAGGCAACAACTAAGCCTAAGCCTTAAGGCTGGCTTTTAATGCATCCTCTAGCTCCGCAGTCTGCCAAGTGAATCCCGCCTCTTCAAGTGCTTTTGGCATCACACGCTGGTTCGCTAACAAAACCTCTTGAGTAAATTGTCTGCCCAGTATGGGCATCATGACATGAACAGGCATCGGCAGCCAACAAGCTCTACGTAATATGCTCGCGAGTTGTTTGGAAAAATCACCATTCGTAACTGGTCTAGGAGCCACCACATTCACGGTTCCAGTGAGCTTACCAGTAATGCACATCTCAACGCATCTTACCAGATCGCCGATGTATATCCAAGACAGCCAGTGTCTTCCAGTGCCAACGGGCCCGCCTAAACCAAGTTTAAACAAAGGCGTCAGTTTTGCTAACATCCCGCAGCCGTATCCGAGCACAACACCAAGCCGCAGAACCACACATCGGCCGTTAAACTCTTTAACGGCATTCTCCCATTCAACACACAGACCTGCCAGGAATCCCTTGCCATTGCTTCCAGCCTCGTCAACCAGCACGTCATCAGTATTGCCGTAGTATCCCACGGCACTAGTTGAAATGAGCGCCTTAACGCCAGACATATTCGCAGCCTGTACAACAGCTCGGGTGACGTCAACACGCGATGTATATAGTTCCTGCTTCCGTTTTTTACTCCACAGTTTGTCGGCGATAGATGCACCTGCTAGGTTGATGATAATGTCCTTGTCGGATAATTGCTTGGCCAGTTCCTCTGCATGGCAGCCATCCCAC
>CAZFLA010000060.1:0-13729 GCA_964519405.1 uncultured bacterium | reverse complement strand
AAAATATCGCCTTCATCAGCTTTACGAGAGCTTACAGCGACCTCGTAACCTACAGATTGTAGGTGTGCCACAACATGGCGACCGATATATCCCCGTCCGCCGATCACAACAACCCGCATTTCGTCCTCCAACCAGTGCTGTAGATGACTATTTCGATTAGCTCATCTTGTAACTTAGTGTACTTCATAGCAACCACTTACATAAAGTATGTTCGTTGACTTTGATCCTTCCGCACACGTATAATGCTACCAGTTACTCTACGAAACAATTGAGGGTTTATGGGCAGTATTTTTGGTCAGATTTTTCGCATCAGCACATTTGGTGAATCACATGGTACGGCTGTCGGTGTCATCATCGATGGATGTCCGGCAGGTTTACCAATTGACATCGACTTCATCCAACACGAGATGGATAGACGTCGTCCAGGGCAGAGTAAACTAGTCACGCAACGCAAAGAAAGTGACACAGTTCACATTGTTTCCGGAGTGTTTGAAGGAAAATCTACAGGTACTCCTTTAACCATGATCGTGCAGAACCAAGATGCAATGAGCAGCTCCTACGAGAGCTTCAATAACATTTACCGCCCTTCGCATGCTGACTACACCTATGATGCAAAATACGGCTTTCGCGATTGGCGCGGCGGCGGACGCTCTAGCGCCAGGGAAACCACAGCTCGAGTAGCTGCAGGCGCCGTGGCTCAGTTGCTTCTCGCGCATTATGGAATAGAAATTGTGTCATGGGTTGATTCCATTCACACTATTCAAGCGGCTGTTGACCCAAATGAGGTCTCCAAACAGTCTGTCGACATGCATCCTACGCGATGCCCTGACGCAGCAGTTTCCGGTGACATGGAAACCGCCATTATGCAGGCTCGTGCTGAAGGAAACAGCCTTGGCGGCACCGTGCGTTGTGTCATACGACACTGTCCGGCAGGCTTGGGCGATCCGGTATTTGACAAACTGGATGCTCGCTTAGCATTCGCCATGCTTTCCATACCGGCCGTAAAGGCATTTGAAGTAGGCAGTGGTTTTGACGGTACGAAGATGAAGGGTACAGAGCACAACGACCCATTTTATGTAGGCGATGACGGCAAGATACACACCACAACAAACAACAGCGGTGGTATCCAAGGCGGCATCTCCAACGGTGAAGATATATTGTTCCGTATTGCAGTGAAGCCGACAGCCACGATTACATCTGATCAGCAGTCTGTGACCCAGTCAGGCGAACAGACGGTTCTGAAGGCAAAAGGACGGCACGATCCGTGTGTATTGCCGCGCGCGGTGCCGGTCGTTGAGGCTATGTCTGCGCTAGTGTTAGCTGACTGCATACTTATTCAGCGTTCCGCGCAGCTTTAGCAGCAGTTAATACCATATAGTTTATATTTACCGTTACAACCAGCAGGGAGAGATAGCATGATTAGCAATCAGCAACTCATGGATGCTCGAAATCGAGCTCGTGACTATTATGAGAAAGCCTCAATAGTTTTGACTTCCGATGAAAGTAATAACATAGAAATTGCAGATTTTGGCCTTGGCGATTTAGAGCACACGGGCCTTGAGCTTGTGACATATATAAACACCGAGCGCTATTGTGCCAAAGAGATGGTCTTGTTTCCACATCAAACCTGCCCAGAACACCGTCATCCGCCGGTAGGTGATGATCCTGGCAAAATGGAGACTTTTAGATGCAGATGGGGCAAGGTCTATTTATATATAGACGGCGAAGCAGCGAAAAACCCTGCATGCCCTCCCCCGCCTGGCACAGAGAACTACTACACCGTGTGGAATGAGATCGTGCTGATGCCAGGAGACCAATTTACGATTCCGCGCAACACGCTGCACTGGTTCCAATCTGGTGACGAAGGCGCTGTCGTTAGCGAGTTCAGCACCACGAGCCGCGATGAATCCGATGTTTTCACCAATCCTAACATCGGGCGAGAAACGGTCATCGAATAGCTGTTGTGAAACAACATTTGAAGGACTCAATCACCAGGTGTGGCATCGCACTCCTGGTGTATTTTCTATATCGTTTATTGATACCGCTGGTGCCCATCAACAGCGGTCTGTTTATCTTTGCGTCTATTATCAGCTCTCTATTGTTTATGTGCCTCACAATATGGCTCATCAAACAGTTTGTCGAGTTGTCAACCGAGATATGGATTGAAGTCGTTGTGGCGGTGCTGTGCGCCGTCTGCATGTATTCCATCCAGTTCATGCCTTTGCCCGTCATCCGTAAGATTGCGTTGTTCAAGCTAGGGATACCTGCGGTATTAGCAGTTCGCGATCTGCTGCTCATGATCGCTGTCTCACTGTTGGGTAAACTGGTCAGTCGCCTATTTAAAGAGACGGCCATACTGCCGCCTGCCGCGTTATTCGCAGCTATTGCCGATATCGTAATCGTGCGATTCTGGCTGCCTGTGTATATGAAGCACTCACCATTGAAGCTTCACCAGGTTGGAATGTCGGTTCCGATTGCAGGATCGGCAGCCACAACGGGGCATGTCGCAGTCATGGGCTTGATTGGCCCTGCTGATTTTATGTTTATTGCCGTGTTCTTAGCATGTTGCTATCGGTTTCATTTACAGACCCTAAAAACTGCTGTCTGGACAGCGATAGTGTTAGCATCATTTCTGGTGCTGCAGTTCAAGCTGGCCCGCATCCTGCCAGTTCTAGCCATGCTGCCTGGGCTTGTTCCCATAGCTCTCACCTTCCTCATCGTCAACCGCAAGCAGTTTAAGCTCAGCAGTGATGAGTGGCGGTCTGTAGGCATCGCGTCGATGATCGTCGCTGTTATCATTACCATATTGATAATTTTTGAACGATAACTCCACGATAATACGGGTTTTCTCTGCCGTTCACGGTTATTTTTCGCAACTTCATAGAAATTCACATCACAAAACATCTTTTCCCGATATATTTCTGATAGAATTGTGCTATACATGACGGTTATAACGCATGTTGGCTGGTTTATATCACGGCAGCTTACAGCCAGTTCATCATTGCATTGGTCATGAGCAGCGCCTTCATGATACGTTTTTATGCTTAATGATTATATTGATAAATTTTGAACGATATCTATCGATTTCTGCCCCTAATTCCGGTCATTTCTATGCAAATATGCATGTTTTCCAATATATTCATCAATGATTTTCAAATAGCCAAACTTTCTGATAGAATTGTTACTTGAGTAGGGTTGCAAGTCGCTCTGTGCGGTTGCATACGTATACCTGAGTAATCTGGCATGTTATACATGTGCGGAAATAGTTCTGGAGGATCTGATGGCAAACAATCGTCCCCCTGTACCATCCGACGATCGTCGGTGGCGTGTAGTCGATGCCACAATGCGCCGACATGGTTACAGTTCTGATGCCTTAATCGAATCTTTACATACTGCTCAAGAGGCTTTCGGCTTTCTTGATGATGACGCATTGCGTTTCGTCGGACAAAGCTTGAATGTGCCTTTGAGTAAGGTCTACGGAGTGGCTACTTTCTACCACTTCTTTAACCTTAAGCCACAAGGTCAGCACACCTGCGTCGTCTGTATGGGTACCGCTTGTTATATTAAAGGCACACCAGCAATCATCGCAGCAATTGAAGAACAATACGGCATTAAGCCTGGTGAAACTACACCAGACGGCAACCTATCGTTGCTAACTGCCCGATGCATCGGTGCTTGCGGCCTTGCTCCTGCTGCCGTTTTTGACGGCGAAATTGTTGGTAAACTAACCCCCGAAGAAGCACTTAATAAAATATCGAGGTGTATAGCTAATGAATCTCGATGAGATGCGAACTGTATCTGCTAACCAGCAGGAAGCGGAAGGCAAGTTTAAGCATGTTGTCGCTGTCTGCGTAGCAGCAGGTTGTCTATCTTGCCATTCGGCCGAAGTAAAAGCGGCCCTAGAAGAAGAAGTCAAAAACCGCGGGCTTGAGAACGAAGTTCTCATCAAAGGTGTAGGCTGTTTGGGCCTATGCTCCGTCGGTCCACTCCTTCAGATCCGACCATCAGGTAAAATGTTCGAAGCCGTTACTCCAGCAGATGCCGGTACGGTATTGGACAGCCTCACTAAGGATGTTCCTACTCAAATCGACTGTGATGCAAATAACCCCTTCTTTACCCGCCAGTTTAAAGTAGCATTGGAAAACTGCGGTGTCATCGATCCTGAAAAAATCGAAGACTACATCGCTCATGACGGCTATTCTGGCTTGCTTAAATGCATCAAAGAGATGACCCCTCCTGAAGTAATTGACGAAATCAGCACTTCAGGTCTGCGCGGGCGCGGCGGTGCTGGCTTCCCTACGGGTAAGAAATGGGCATTGATGGCTCACGAAACCCGCACACCTAAGTATGTCATCTGCAATGGTGATGAAGGCGACCCCGGCGCATTCATGGATCGCTCTGTGCTCGAGTCCGACCCGCACCGCATCCTAGAAGGTCTAGCGATTGCTGCATATGGTATGGGCGCAAGCAAGGGATTTATCTACGTTCGTGCAGAGTATCCGTTGGCCATTAAGCGGCTGCGTACCGCTATCCGTCAAGCTGAGCGTGCTGGTATGTTGGGTAACAACATTGCTGGATCTGACTTCAGCTTTACAGTGGATATCCGCTTAGGTGCAGGCGCATTTGTCTGCGGCGAAGAGACTTCGTTGATTGCTTCTATCGAAGGCCGTCGTGGTATGCCAAAGCCAAGGCCTCCATATCCAGCAGTTAAGGGTCTTTGGGGCCAGCCAACCTGTATCAACAACGTGGAAACATTGGCAAACATCGCCCCAATCATCCGCAATGGCGGCGAGTGGTACTCCAAGATCGGCACACCTGGAAGCAAAGGAACCAAGGTCTTCGCACTTGCAGGACGCGTTAAGAACACCGGACTGATCGAAGTTCCCATGGGCATGACCATCCGTGAAATCATTTATGATATCGGCGGCGGCATCCCAGACGGTAAGAAGTTCAAAGCGGTTCAGACTGGTGGCCCATCTGGCGGATGTATCCCAGCCGAGCACCTCGATCTGCCATGCGATTATGAATCGCTGAAAAAAGTCGGTTCCATTATGGGTTCCGGCGGTATGATCGTCATGGACGAAACATCCTGTATGGTTGACGTGGCGAAGTTCTTCATGGAGTTCTGCCAGAGCGAAAGCTGCGGCAAGTGTATTCCATGCCGTTCAGGCACATATCAACTGCTTCAACTGCTGAACAAAATTACCAGCGGCGAGGGTGAACTCAGCGACCTCGACCTCATTGATGAGCTCTGCGATGTCGTTCGCACATGCAGTCTTTGCGGCTTAGGTCAAACGGCTCCAAACCCTGTATCTAGCACACTGCGTTTCTTCCGTGATGAGTTCATGGCCCACATTGTAGAAAAGCGATGTCCAGCAGGTGTTTGCACCATGAACCATGCTAAAAAACCGCAGGAGGTCAAATAATGGCTCCCAGTGCTGATAAAAAGATAGTTACCATCAATGGCGCCGAATATGAGTTCGAAAGCGGTCAGACTATTCTGCAGATCTGCCGTGAGAATGACGTATACATCCCGACGCTTTGTTTCCTAGAGGGATTAGAGGCATATGGCGGATGCCGCCTTTGCATGGTTGAAGTGGAAGATATTCCAAGGCTCTTCCCTGCATGTACCACCGAACCAGCAGTTGGCTGGAAGATCATTACCGATAGTCCTAGACTGGCGCATTACCGTAAAGTCATCCTTGAGATGCTCTTCACAGAGCGCAACCATGTTTGCGCAGTATGCGTAAGCAGCGGTCATTGCGAACTGCAAGCTATGGCACAGCGTTTAGGCGTAACCGGTATGCATATTCCTTACCGTTACCCAAAACTCAACGTCGATGCATCGCATCCTAAGTTTGTGATGGATCACAACCGCTGCATCCTGTGCTCACGCTGCGTACGCACATGCGACCACATTGAAGGCATGCATGTATGGGACATATCTGGCCGTGGTATTAACTCACTCATGATTTCTGGACTGCAGCAGCCATGGGGTGATGTAGACACATGCACCAAGTGCGGCAAATGTGTTCAGGCTTGTCCTGTAGGAGCTCTTTCCGAAAAAGGCAGAGCTGCTGGCGAAATGGTCAAGAACCCCGGCCTCATCGCCGAAATTGTGATGATGCGAGGTAACAAATAGATGGAAAAAGTGAAATTGGCTACCACGTGGCTTGATGGCTGCTCTGGATGCCATATGTCATTTCTCGATATCGACGAGCGAATCCTAGAGATCGCTCCGCTTATCGAACTCGTTTATAGCCCCTTAGTCGACATTAAGGATTATCCTGAGCATGTTGATGTCTGCCTAGTTGAGGGCGCCATAAGCAGTGACGAAGATGAGCACAAAGTCAAACTCATTCGTGAGCACACCAGCATCCTCATCAGTTATGGTGACTGCGCTGTAACATCAAACGTTCCTGGTATGCGCAACATGTACAAGATTGATGACTTAATGACCCGCGCTTATATCGAAAATGCCATCGAACAGCAGCAGATTCCCGGTGAGCGGATCCCGAACCTACTGCCTAAGTGCCGCCCTGTAGGCGAAGTCGTTAAAGTTGATTTTCATCTTCCAGGATGCCCTCCACCGGCAGACTTGATTTTTTACACGCTTAGTGAACTGCTGGCCGGACGAACCCCTGACCTAACCGGTTGGGCTATGTTTGGGGCTTAAGGAGAAGCAAGATGGCAAAAACTATCACTATTGATCCCGTTACCCGTATTGAAGGTCACAGCAAGATCACACTCTTCGCTGATGACCAGGGTAATATCGTCGACGCACAATTCCACGTAACCCAGTTCCGTGGGTTTGAAAAATTCTGCGAAGGCCGCCCATATTCCGAAATGCCGGCCTTGATGGCTCGTATATGCGGCATCTGCCCAGTCAGCCACCTACTGTGCTCTGCAAAGGCCACAGATGCGCTGCTGGCTGTAGACATTCCGCATACTGCAGCGAACCTGCGTCGGTTGATGAACTTCGCGCAGTTGGTGCAGAGCCACGCGTTGAGCTTCTTCCACCTTTCCGCTCCTGACTTCGTGTTGGGCTTTGACAGTGATCCCAAGTCACGCAACATTCTTGGATTAGCAGCATCTCATCCAGACGTTGCCAAAGACGGCATTCGGCTGCGAAGCATTGGGCAGAAAATAATCTCTATGCTCGGTAATAAATCCGTTCACCCCTACTGGGCTGTTCCCGGTGGTGTAGGACGCGGTCTATCACTAGAGGGCATGGAGCAAATGAAAGCCATGCTTGATGAGGCTATGGAAATTGCCCTGCGCACCATCAAGTGGTTTAAAGTCGCTCAAAGCCAGTTTACCGACGAAATCGCTGTTATGGCTAACTTCCCCACTCTGTTCGTGGGACTTGCCGGTTTTGATGGCCTGTGGGACACCTACGACGGAACCTTGCGTGTGGGTAATGCTAAAGGCGAGATCATCGACGAAGTGGTTGACCCACTAGACTATTCAGAAGTCATCGGTGAGGCTGTAGAGCCTTGGTCCTTCCTGAAGTTCCCATTCTATGTACCAATGGGCTATCCAGACGGTATCTACCGGGTAGGCCCAATGGCTCGATTGGCTGTTTGCGATGGCTTTGGCACACCGCAGGCAGATCAAGAGTGGTCAGAATATCGCGAGCTCACCAGAGGTGCAAGCACCAGCTCATTCCATAATCACCTAGCACGTCTCGTTGAGATCATCGGTGCAATTGAGCGCATGCAAGGCATTCTGGCTGATCCAGAAACAATGTGCGATCACCTGCGTGCAGTGGCTGAACCTAGCCGCCACGAAGGTGTCGGCTTCTTGGAAGCACCTCGCGGAACCCTGATCCACCACTACCGAATCGACAACAACGGTTTGATGAACTACTGCAACCTCATCATCGCTACAGGTCACAACAACCTCGCGATGAACAAAGGTATCCTTCAGGCAGCTCAGAGATTCGTTAAGGTCGATGACGTCAAGGAAGGCGCATTGAATCGCGTGGAAGCCGTCATTCGATGCTACGACCCATGTCTTAGCTGCTCTACCCATGCTTTGGGCCAAATGCCCATCACCATGGAAATAAAGAGCCAAGACGGTACACTGCTTCGCACAATAGAAAGATAATCCGTTATCTTCTGCCTATGGCCTCTCCTTTTTGGAGGGGCCTTTCTGTTTTTACGGCGTCATTTACTTCAATTGTTTACACATTCCCCATTTGTGAATTGATACACAAATGGGGTAGAATGGAACATGTGCTATCGTCTCAGTTTAAGCTTATGGGTGTTGTAAAGCACCTCGCAATTTACGTTGTATTTGCGTTAATACTTGTGTGGCTGATGCCTTTGGTTAAGCCAATAGTATTAAGAACAACAAAACCGGAGCGTCCTGCATATTGGCCATTGGGCATCGTGGTTCATCACAGCGATACACCCTTTCGGATTAAGGGGAAATTCGTCGACGCGAGTTTATTGGATAGATTCCATAAACAGCGCGGATTTTCCAGGGAATACGAAGGTAAAGTATATCATATTGCGTATCACTATGTAATTCTGCCTGATGGAACCATACAAAAAGGGCGTCCCGATTATTGCATAGGAGCACATGCGGGTAATACATACTACAATAAGCATTACCTAGGTGTATGCTTGATTGGTGCGTTTGACCCGTCTAGCCCGTTCTTTGGGCACGGCAGTGCAAAGAGCCCTACTTCTGCACAAATGAGCGCTTTGCAGAGTCTATGCGTCAAACTATGTGTTAAGTATGAGATTCCTGTTCAGAACATCATACGCCATAGAGATGCTAATTGGACGTATTGTCCGGGCCGTTATATGCCATTTGGTCATTTTATGCAGGTAATGCGAAAACAACTGCCTGAAGATCTGCAGAACAACAAAGCCAGTGTTTCTGCCAGAATCGCACCAAAAATGCATAAATCGCAGAACAATAATGAAGGAATCACGCACAGCTTAAGCGAACTATATACAGTGGTTTTAAACGCATTTACAATTCAGCGTTAACAACCTGCCAGGAGGATCATTGATGCAGTTGAAAAGACGAGTGATCGCAGCGATGTTTGTCGTGTCAATCACAGCTAGCGCTGCTTTCGCCGCCACAAAGGTGACCGTTAAAAACGGAGATAACATCTCTACTTTAGCGCAGAAACATCATGTCACCAGAAACACCATCATCAACTACAACAGCCTAAAGAACCCTGACAAACTTAAGTTAGGACAAGTTCTTACCATTCCGACCAAAGCGGAAGCGAAAAAAGCTGAACTTAAGCACGCTAAAGCATTGAAGACAGCTGCAGCCAAAGCGCAGAAACAGGCTCAGCTAGCTAAACAGAAGAAGATTGCCGCTGCTAAAGCGAAGAAACACAAGCTTGCAGCAGCGAAAGCTGCTCATAAAAAAGTTGCCGCCGCGAAAAAGAGCCATAAGGTGGCCGCTAAGCCTGCTGCTATTAAGTCAGCAGCTTCGGTTGTGAATACAGCCAACCGATTCAAGGGAACCAAATATGTCTGGGGAGGAAGTAGTCGTAGCGGGTTTGACTGCAGCGGATTTACGCGATATGTGTTGCGCAACTCCACCGGCCGTTCCCTGCCCCACAGCTCTTCGGCTCAATTCTCCAAGGGTGTTCCCGTAAGCAAAGCCGACTTAAAACCCGGCGACTTGGTATTTTTCAGCACATACAAAAAAGGACCAAGTCATGTAGGTATCTATGTTGGAAACGGCAAGTTCGTGCATGCCTCTAATCCAGGCAGCACAGTGAAAGCGACTTCTATGAACTCCAGTTATTATAAGGATCGTTTCGTAGGCGCACGACGCATTAGTCACTAGGCTTGTTTCCACGAAAAATTCAATACCTCTTCGCGAAAGGAACTTTTACCGGTCGCGAAGGGGTATTCTTAGAAAGGAACCGCAGAACACAACTCGGTTTCGTTACCCGAAACTCGATGAGTGGGTGATACATATAGATGACTGTCTCCAATAGCCCCAAAAAAGTAGTTTCAGGAGCTAGCCTTAGCACCGGCCCCCGCAGGAGCGGGGCCAGTGAGGCACCGTCTCTCCTCAATAGGCTGACAAGAACAGGCCTGCTTACTCCTCGCGAGGAGCAGGATCTGGCGCATGCTGCTCGCAATGTCAACGACCCTATCAAGGCCGAGCATGCCAAGCAGAAGCTGGTTGAAGCTAACATGCGCTTAGTGATGAATATCGCTAAGCACTATCGAAATACACTCGTCCCCTTTGAAGACCTTGTGCAGGAAGGCGCCATCGGACTAATGAACGCAGTAGAGCGTTACGACCCAGATAAGGGGTTCCGATTTAGCACTTATGCCACGCACTGGATCCGACAAGCCATTGGACGAGCTATCGACAACAAAGCTAAAACTGTCCGTGTTCCAGCACATGTCGCGGAGTTGCTTCGCCGTATGGAGCGTGAGCGCGAAAAACTGCGACGTGAATTCGGTGACGAGCCCAATATCGAGCAGTTGGCTAAAGCACTTGAGGTACCTGTAAAGAAGGTCATGCAGCTTCAACAAGCTGGTCAGGAACCCCTTTCACTAGATATGCTCGTTGGTGAAGAGGAAGACACTAGCTTAGGGTCTTTAATTCACGACCAAAACGTGCGTGATCCTGAGGATATGGTGCTCGAAATTGAACGCCACGAAGTGCTTGATGATCTGCTCTACAACGAACTGACAGACCGTGAACGCCAGGTGATCATCCGCCGATTAGGTTATGGTGACCAGGACGAACAGGTGCTGCAAGAGATTGGCGAAGCATTGAAAATCAGCCGTGAACGCGTCCGCCAGATCGAGGCGCAAGCCATGCGCAAGCTGAAAGATGCTGCAAAGCGCAAAGGTCTGAAAAACTACCTGTTGATATAATGTCACAGAAACACTAAGGGCTGGGTTTTTCCAGCCCTCTTTTTGTTTTTAACCCCACTTAAGCTACCATATAGAAGTGAAAAGTCATCTCAATACACCAAGACATGCCCCCAAATGGCCGCTTTTGGTCGTAGAAGTTTTCCAAAGCTTCGCATGCACACTGCTTATGTTCGGTCAGCCGTTTTACTCCCGTCATGTATTGCATTGGCCGATATGGCGCATCGCTCTCGTTCAAATGATCGTTGGGCTGCTTAGCGTGGTCGGCTCGTTATTGGGCGGACGGAATGTTCAGCATATTGGCGCCAAACGCACCATGCTCATCGGCTATACAGGATTAGGCATCGGAGCAGTATTAGGCTTAACAACACCACAAGGGTGGAATGTCTTCCTAGCGGTGGTGTTTACCGCCCTCTTCCAAGGCAGTGTGTTCACGTCGGTTCAGAGTTCATTGTCGCGCGGTGAAAATTCACAGCGGACACAGAAGTATGTATCGGCATTCAATATCAGTTGGAGCAGTGCCTCGTCGGTTGGTTTCTTTGTAATCACACCTCTGATTGGCTTGTGCGGATCCTCTGCGCTGTTCATCATTCCGATGATCTGTATCGCCATCAACACGCTATTCACACTGCTTTATATCGCTCGAATCGAGAAGATACCGGATTTACCAAAGCAAGTTACTGACTCACAGGGGGTCGACATATCTGAGGGTAAACGAGCCATCTTCCGGCACATCGGCTGGATAGCGAACCCCACAGCCTACCTGCTGATCAACGTGATCAACCCATGCAACCCACTGATAGCCAAGCAGCTAGGTTTGTCTTTCACCACAAGTTCCAGCTGGCTCAGCGTGTGGTTCTTTACACGCATGATCACATTTCTGGTGTTCAGCCGCATCAAGAGTTGGCAATTCCGTGTGGAGGCCATGTTTGGCAGCTACATCACCATGGCAATAGCGGTCATCGGCATGTTCACAACACATCAGCTTGCGGTACAGGTTCTCTGTCAGCTTATGTTTGGAGCCAGTGTTGCCATGATCATCCAAATGTCGTTGTTTTACTCGCTAGTGGGCAGCAAAACAAAAGGCCGGCACGCTGGCATCCATGAAGGAGTGGTCGCAGCAGGATCCGCCGTAGGCGCGGGTATCGCCGCGAGCGGCGACCTGCTTAGCAGCGGACACCTAAGCATCACGCTGGCCATTACCTGCGTTGTTTTGTTCATCAACGCATCCGCCATCACCACATTGACGGGTCAGCTAAGGCATCTACGCAAGATACCTGCAGTATCTAACAGCTAGAAGTCTGCGTTGCCTGGGGTTCGTGGGAACGGGATGACGTCTCGGATGTTCTTCATGCCCGTCAAGAACATCATCATCCGCTCGAATCCAAGGCCAAACCCGCTGTGCGGAGCACTTCCATAACGTCGCAAGTCTAGATACCACCAATAGGCACTTTCATCTAGGCCTTGCTCCTGTATGCGTTGAAGCAGCACATCGTATCGCTCTTCACGCTGGCTTCCCCCGATGATTTCGCCAATTCTTGGTGCCAGAACATCCATCGCCCTTACGGTTTTGCCGTCTTCATTGGCCCGCATGTAGAAGGCCTTAATCTGTTTCGGGTAATCGGTGACTATCACCGGAGCTTTCACCACGGTCTCAGCGAGATACCGTTCATGCTCTGTTTGGATGTCCATACCCCAGGTAACCGGGTATTCAAAACTGACATCGCTCTTCAGCAGGATGTCAATCGCCTTTGTGTAACACATCCGCTCGAAGGGCTTATCAACGACATGCTGCAGCGTGCTGATCACAGTGTCATCCACGAACTTGTTGAAGAACTCCAATTCCGCGCTGCATTTCTGCATCACGCTTTTGATGCAGTGCTTCAGGAAAGCTTCCGCTACCTCAGCATCGCCTTCAAGGTCACAAAATGCCATCTCCGGCTCAATCATCCAGAACTCCGCCAGATGACGCGGGGTATTGCTGTTTTCCGCTCTGAACGTAGGTCCAAAAGTATACACATCACCGCAGGCGAGAGCAAATATCTCGGCTTCCAACTGTCCAGATACGCTGAGGTAAGCGGGTCGGCCAAAGAAGTCTTTCGTGTAGTCAACAGCGCCTTCTTCAGTCCGAGGAAGGTTCATCAGGTCAAGGGTTGTCACACCGAACATCGCACCAGCACCCTCGCAGTCACTTGCTGTGATGACAGGCGTATGTACGTACAAAAACCCATGCTGCTGAAAGAACTCATGAACGGCTGCGCTGAGTGCGTTTCTTACCCGAAATGCCGCTCCAAAACTATTGGTTCGTGCCCGCAGATGAGCAATCTCTCGCAGGTATTCAAAACTGTGGCGTTTTTTCGCTAACGGATATGTGGCGGCATCGGCAGCTCCTAGTATCTCAATGCGGTCGACAACAAGCTCAATCGCCTGTCCTTGCCCAAGCGAAGCGGCCAAAGTGCCCTCTGCCTGCACACAAGCTCCTGTCGTGATCTCAGGCAAAACACCATCAGATGCCCCGCCCTTATTAATGACCAACTGAAGGCCATTCATGCACGACCCATCGTAGATTTCTACAAAACACACCGAGGCGCTTTCACGTTTCGTTCGCACCCAACCATTTACAACAACATGCCTTCCTGGCTCTAAACACAATACACTGCGAACTTTGGTACCTCGATTGAACATCCTGAATACTCCATTTACTATGTGCTGCTCTGTACTCATTATATCGCCGCCGATGAAGGTATCCCAAACACGCATATCGTAACTAATCATAATCAAAAACAAGCCTGCTTGTGCCTAGGAGAATATCATGACATTGTCGTTGATCTTTATTTCCGCATGTTGCCTTTTATCGC
>CAZFLA010000059.1:0-19639 GCA_964519405.1 uncultured bacterium | reverse complement strand
CTCTCCTATGGTAAAGCCGTTACGACCACTCATTGAATTAGAGCCGTGACATATGAGCAAAATGCAAAATAGCATTCACAAGCTGGTTGCATTGGTATCCATACACCGGCCGTTAATGATCATCCGTGTGAGTAAATAAACCGACGGCATCATAGCTATTGTGCAATTGGCTCATATGGTCAGCCTTGTGGTTTCATATGTCTCGCTGAAACTATCTGGGGTTCACTTTATCCCGCACGCTGCGTGCTTGCTCCAGCAATTCAGGAAACTTGTGTGGAATCCGGTCGGTTTCAGATAAACATTCACCCACGAGCCCCCACCAGTTGTAGTCATCGAGATAGTAGCTATCGAAAAACATAATCCCCTGCCCATTCGCCATTGCCTCGCGAATGGCATCCTTAAACCGGTTGGGATCGTCCTTGTAGTCAAGCACATAGATACTAGGATATATCCAACAGGCGTCTTTTGCAGCCATCACAGAGAGCTGCGCAGCCGCTTCTACACTGGCTCCGGCAGGAGCACCATTTTGCTTCGCTTCCGCCATAGTCGGCCATTTGTAGTAGCAGCCTGTAGCCATCCAATCCATTAAGCCGGCAAACCCATTCAGCCGATAACTATCGTCAGCCCAGCTATATGGTGCGTGTGTTAGGTCATTACCCCACTCAACACCAACGCCTGCGTAGCTGCCATACCAGCTTCCCACATAGGCTGCCAGTTTCAAATTCGGCTTTACGGGTATCACCTTTTCCCGCAGATCAACCACGAAGTCGCGTATCTGCTTTGTTCGCCAAAGCTGCCACTTACTCCACAACGGACCATACTCGGCTTCGCCGTTAGGCACCGACGGTGGTTTCAGCACACAATCCGGCCAGTTCGTTGTGTCAGCACCTGTTTGTTGTTCAAACAGATACCGGTTGGTCTCGCTGAAATCAGCTTCAGGGGCAGGATACCTCATACGATCGAGCAAAATGCCGTCTACATCGTAGTTTTGAGCGACCTCTTTGATGAGGCTCAACTCGTAGTTTCGCACATCCGGCAGCGCTGGATTGACAAACACTCCAGCCTCTTTCACAGGCGCTGCTTCGGAGGGTACCACTGACCAATCTGCAGTGACCTTGATCTTGTCACCGGGTTTCAGTGTGCCGTCCAGAAAGTCTTTGAGGTCTCCCCGGCAGCCTAGAGCAAACCCACCAGCAGGATAAGCGAAACCGTCATCCGGTTGACTGGCAGCATCAACAGGACCGATTAACGCTCCATCAGCGCCAAAGATAAAGAATCGAACCCCGCTATCTTTCGGTGCCGTGGCTTTGCCTTTGTTTACAAACCATCCTGGAGGCGAATTAAGCGCCTCTTCGTCGGTTTCGGTGAGTGGCACTATCTGCCCATTGGGTAGAGTAATGCGGTATAACGGTACTAGGTAGCTCACCTGCCATCGCTTTTTGGTATAAGCTTGTCCGCGCGATACCTGCCGGTGTCCCTCGGTGAATGTATTGAAACTCGCATACAGCTCCATGCCTCTAGCGTGGGCAGCGGCAACCATCGCTTTTAATACGTCGAAGCTTGGCGACAGCGTCACTCCCCTCCATGTCGGGAACGGCGCAGCCAATTTGCTTTTGAAGATAACTTCACCAGTGATAGGCTTGACGTCAAGAATGATAGTCTGGATATGCGCTTGATACGCACGATCAACCAGCGCTTTCACGCCTTCTTCGCTGTTGACCGACTTCAAGTTCCAGGAAGGGTCAACCCACAGGACATGCGCCTTCAGGTTCATGCGTCCCGATATCTCTTGCGTGACCGTATTGGTCTTTTGAGCATATCCGCACACGGATGCACATAATAATACGACAAGTATCGCTAACCGTCTCAACTGCTTACCACCAAAGTAACCGGATAGTTGCTGCCCGCTAACGGCATTGTATGCAAGCGGAGCTCTTTGCGCTCACCCGGCTGCAGTAATATCGTCCTTACCGTGTAATCACGATTTGGCTGTAATACGCCAAGCTGAACAATATCGCTGCCTATGGCGATGGCTGCATCGGCCAACCCGCCGCTGGGCTCCACAGCCAGCCTCACCTTCTTCGCCACATTGCTGGGGTTGCTGATGGTAAGGTCTACGGAGTAAATCACACCATAGTTGCCGTAGAGCTTATTCCCGTGTTTGTCCACAACAGCGTGCTCTCCAATGCGTATGAACTGCCAGCTCTTTCCCACTTCATAAGTCGCCTTAATTGTTTTGCTGCTGGTCTCGTAAATGGAGTCTTTTTCCCTCACGGATCTCTCCGATTCGGAAAGCTCCTGAGGGTAGCTGGCGCCTAACAATTCCGACGCAGCGAGCGATGGCTTAACGCTGTCCAAACTCACTTTCAGCCCGCAAGGTGTCGATTGGTTTCTGTCCATTGACATCTGGATGACGCCGCTGCTGGACCATCTCGCTGGAACGCGTTGGGTAAACAGGCTGATTTTGCTGTTTGCTTGTATGTTGACTAGCATTCCCTGCCTACTGTAAAGCTTCGATAAAAAGTCTCTGCCGGCAATAGCACCCAGCTGAAGCGGATCTATGTGGGATACCGGATAAGCACCAAACACCTGCAGAGTGCACGCCTGATCCGAAGGATTAACGAGTTCTATGTTGATCCATCCCGTCATGCCGGTGCTGTTGAGATGATGGTATAGAAGACGTGTGGACTTACCGGGTATTACGCTGCCCTCAAAGAGGGTTCCCATCCTCTTTACCGTTTCTGGGTTGTTACTCACCCGCAGTATTGTTTCATCCGACGGGTAAACACGCACGTTGTTTACAGGCACACTCACCTTGTAAGAAACCGGCAATGCGTTTGGTGAAGTAATCGTCACTTTAGCCGTCGCACTCAAGGAATGACCTTCACGAAGCCCCGTGTTCTGTGGTGCTAAGTAGTCTACATTCATTGATGATTCCGGCAGACGACTGCTGTGCCGATAAAAAGCTGAGACAACAGCTTTCCTAACGATAGATGCTTTGACATACGGCCCTGTTACACTGACTGCACCGCCGCAGCTGACGTGCCCTGCCCATGGCTTCACCTTGATAGCTATGCTATCACCGCCATCAGCACCCGATACCGACACATAAGTATCACCTGTAGCTATGCCGGTCAACTTTAGTTTCTTAGCTATAGGATCATACTTGACATCAATAAACGGGCTGACATCGGATTGTTTCACCAACACTTCGCAGTCAGCAGCTGAGTATCCAGAAACAGCGATGTAACGTGTAGATCCCAAGGGCACGATCATCCCCGGTGAAGCGATCTTCACAGCAGGTATTGCCATGGCCTTCTTCAGCCGTACAGCCAACACCTGTGCAGATGCCTTGGCGGTGTGTCCTTCGAAACTGGCGATAGGCTGCCCCATCACTTTCACAGTGAAGCGTGGACGATTTCCAGACACAGCCACGTTAGCCGGTGCAGCACCGTAACCAAGCACTTCCGAGATTCTCTGCGACACCACAGAGGCTTGTGCTGCTGTATGACCTCTATACACCGCAATACCGGCGACATAGACATCGCAGCCTGTTGACTGCACCCGCGAAGCTGCGTTCGCAAAGGCACAGCACAGCATAGCGATAACACACATGGTGAGTTTCATTGGGGGGATTTTATATCGGATATACATGATTATCTAGGAACGGACCTCGTTATCATCATCACATAGAAGTTGAAGTAGTTCATCACGTTGAGGCGGCACAACCCCCACATGTCTGACAACGCTGCCTGCAGCAGCATTGGCATAAAGCATTGATTCACGCATGGTTACTCCAGAAACCATGCATAATGCCATCATCGATATCACTGTGTCACCTGCACCAGCCGGGTCGCTGACATCAACCGAGTATGCTGGCTGATAAAGCTGGTCGGCTTCACCAGCCACAATACATCCGTCCTTGCCTAATGTCACCAGCATATAATCGATGTCCAGTGGTTCCAGCCATGTGGAAGCCGCAGCTAAGAGCTGACTGGTGGTATTCAGCGGTAAGTTGCTCTGTATCACCCGAGCGTAGGCACGCGCCTCATGAATGTTGACGCTGAGCAGCGTGGCACCATGCAGTGATGGTATCAACGGCGGTTTCGGGTTGCACACCACGGGTATACCACGCATCTTCGCAGCGTCAATGACTTCCGAAACCACTGCTGGTGTTAGTAATCCCTTTTGGTAGTCCGATACTACGATGGCGTCTACGGTCTCGATTTTCGACATGACAGCATCGACTATCTGACGTTGTATGTGCTCTGAAACCTCATCACGGCACTCGGTGTCCACCCTCACAATCTGCTGACTGCCAGCCACAACACGGGTTTTCACAGTAGTAGGCCGCGAGTGATCAACCACTATTGACGAGACATCGATACCCGCTTGATCTAGATCCGAACAGACTTCACGGCCATGTGCATCACTGCCGACGATACCCACCAAGCAAGCTTCGGCACCCAGAGCCACGATGTTGTTAGCCACATTCGCGGCTCCACCGGGAACACTGAACCGCTTTTCGCTAAGCAACACAGGCACAGGAGCTTCTGGGCTTATCCGCTCTACATTGCCTGTGATATAGGCATCCACCATGATGTCGCCCAAGACAAGCAGCCGTTTACCCGCGAACTGACCAAGAATCTGCGAGACCTCGTCACGTCTAAACACTTTTGGGCTCAATTACTCTTCGTATCCCTTGGGATGCGCAACCAGCCAGTTATATGCGCTTTCCACGATGCTCCTGATGTCTCCAAACTGGGGCTTCCATCCAAGCTCCTTTTGAGCCTTCTCACTGCTGGCGATAAGACGTGCGGGATCACCGGCGCGGCGATCAGCATTTACCACAGGGACACTCTTGCCAGCGACTAAAGAAACTGTGTCGATAATCTCTTTGACCGAGATGCCAGTGCCATTACCTAGGTTATATCTCGCCGATTGATTGTCACCGCAGAGCTTTTCATAAGCTAAGATGTGAGCATCTGCCAGGTCTGTCACATGCACATAGTCGCGAATACAAGTCCCGTCAGGAGTTGGGTAATCTGTGCCGAATATCTTCACGTTCTCACGCTTGCCCATCACGGCATCAACAACCAAGGGTATAAGGTGCGTTTCTGGCGAGTGGTCTTCGCCAAGTTCTCCCTGAACATCAGCTCCTGCTGCATTGAAGTATCTTAGGCATACCGACTTCACGCCATATGCCACGTCATACCAGCTGAGCATCTTTTCAAATGTCAATTTAGACTCGCCATATGCGTTCGTTGGGTTCTGAGGATGATCCTCAGCGATTGGTATGCTGACGGGTTCGCCGTATGTGGCTGCCGATGATGAGAAGATGATCTTGTTAACACCGTGAGCGCGCATCGCTTCCAGCAGCACATACCCTCCTACCACATTCAATCGATAGAACTTGGCAGGATCGGTCATAGACTCGGCGACACTTGCATATGCTGCAAAGTGCATCACGCAGTCAATAGGGTATTTCGTGAAAATCTCATCAAGGACTGCTCGGTTAGTGTAGTCGCCTTGAACGAACTCGCCCCACTTCACCGCTTCTATATGCCCAAGCTCAAGGTTATCAAGTATTAATACTTCATATCCCTTTGATGCGAGTTGTTTTACTGTATGTGATCCAATATATCCTGCACCACCAATGACGCAAATCATATCGGTTATTCCCCTTAAGTGCCGTTAATTATATGTCTCGTTTCCGACATCATTACTATTGTACGACAACGCACCGAGTTGCCTCTGTCTGCACACATAAAAAGGAGACAGCGGTTCGGTGAACAGCTGTCTCCTTGTGATTGGCAAGACACCATTTATTCGGTCTGTGCCAGCGCCTTGATCTCATCCTGCGAAATGGCTCTGTTATACAATACGAAATCGGACATCTCGCACCACGAATACTGCCCTATTGCATAATGCGGATTGGCGCCAAGAGCCAAGTCGTCCGCATAGCTAGGAAGTTCTTCCGGTACAGTTGTGGTTTGGGGTTTACCACCATTTACATATAACGAAAGCTGCGTTCCGTCTTTCACCATACACACGTGGATCCATTTACCGTTCTTTACAGCGATACCCGGTGTCATGTAACCTGCACCGGATTCAATGGCCCCCATAATGCGGTCACCGACCATGAGTATCCGCATCGGATCATCCATAGGCAAGCGCCACGCACTGACGATCATCCGCTGATCTGGATTCTTCGCATCATTATACAGAGGTTTCACCCACACGCTCACGCTGTAGTTATGCAGTGGCATCACAGTGGGTTTAATGTGCACCTTTGTGACAGATCCATTGAACGCGACTGCGGTATCTGGCGCTCCAGATGGCCCAGCCGACGCAGTCACCGCAGGAGCTTGTATCAACTTACCCCACTGAACATCAGCATCACCATGCAGTGATGCTCGCGCAACAACACCATTTGCGTCCGGCACCAGGGTTGAATCTAGCGACAACTCCCATGGACCGTTCACCGCGACTTGTTTTCCCTTGCTGTTCTCTGCCGTTACCTGCCAGAAGATTGGCTTTTCAGTCGGCAAGTCAGAAATAACAACACCGTTCTTCTCAAGTTTCTGCTTGCTTACGAATGGCGACACCATCTGCGGGTTATCTGCTGCCTCGAATGTGTATGTGCAGCCTTCGCCAGCATTTCCCCACCTAAATGCGGTTTCACCCGCCGCGGCGACGGCGCGGTTTGCAGGGAACTCCAGCAGAATTGCACCTGGAGCAGCATTTGTCATGGGCATCCAACTGCGATACACAGTCCCCCGATTACCCGCCGAAGCGAAATCGCGAAGGATGACATCATGCCCCTCAACATCCTTGAACTTAAGCGAGCATAACGGTGCTAATGGGCCGGATGTCTTTAGCATCTCATAGCTGAGGTGATCAGCGTCAAGGGCATTCATCTGGTCTGGATCGAAGGGGTTGTCATATTGATCAATCGCCAGCAGTAGTGGGCCACGATAAATACAGCAATTGTTGCTTTGCCGTTGATCAGCGCGAAGTATCCGTAGCGTATCGTCGAACTTCAGACTGATTTTGTCTCCGCTCTGCCATTCACTGCTGATGGTATAGTATTCCCCTGGCTTAGGAGCAGGTAGCTTTTTACCATTAAGCTTAACGACCGTGTTGGAAGACCACACCGGTATGCGAAATCTTAAACTCGCTGCAACCGGCTTACCAGGATCAACGGTGATCTCTGTAGATAGATCAACAGGGTAATCGCCCTTAAGCTTAATTTTCCACTTTGTACCTTGGGCATCATGGGCATTGATGACACCAGGTGCGTAACTATTGATTGCCAGCCCCTGAGCATCGGATGTTACAGCCCAATCGCTTAACATACCCAAACTTCGAGGGCCATTCGCGGAACAGCAGTTGAACTCGGGGCTGCCAGGCCGTGACTGCCAGTAGATTGTCGTGATGGCCGCTTCGCGTCTGCCGTTCATCGGCGTATCATATGTCCACCAACGTCCTGTAGGGCTTTGTGCTCCCAGCATGGCGTTATATGTGGCGTTCTCAAGTTCATCAGCGATGCGGCTGTCAGAACTAAAATGCAGCGCATCTATAGATAGAGCCATCCATGCAACAGTGCAGCAGGTTTCGATAGCCATCGGCGTATAGGGATTCCCAATAGCCTGCTCACCAGCGCTAAACGAACCGCTGTTATGGATGTCTGTCTTGTAAATGCTCCACCAGTCATGCAGCAATGCTTGTTTATATTTGGGGTTACCAGTTATCCTGTAGAACTCACCGATCCCCTGTAATATGGGCAGGCTCTCCCATCTAGGCTTCGGCGTGTTATAGAAGTCTTTGCCGGCTAACGCCTGTTCTAGGTAATCACCAGCTTCCGGTTTCCGCCAGTCTTCCTCTATCTGCTTCATCAACTGCAGGTATCGTGGGTTGCCGGTCTCGCGGTAGAGAATACCCATCACATGAACAATGCCCATGTTCATTTCCAAGCTGCCCACATCATACACGCGCAGCTCGCCGTCTAGGAAGGTATGGCAGACATAATCGGCTGCCTTAACAGCAGATGCCAACGCCGCTTTGTCGCCGGTAAGTTTATACCATTGATATAACCCCAGCATGCAGTGGTAATGTCCCCAGACATCCCAACCCGTTCGTAGACGCGATTCCTTTGGGAAGGGCCCCATGTAACCTTCTTCGGACTGCAAACTGATGAACTCTTTAACGAGCTGCTCCGTCTGCTTCTGAAGTTCCGGACTGCGTGTCATTTTCAATGCAGCCACAGCAGAAAGCAGATACTTGCCGAAGAATTCACCTGACCAAGCCAGAGGGCTAGGATACGGCAGCTTTCTATCCCTAACACTAAACATGTCCAGCAATGAAGGATTCGCTATGGGCGCTGGTAACAACCATTGATTGAGATTCGCATCTATGCGTTGGCCTAATGGACCTTCTACACGCATTTTGGTGATGGCAGCCATTTCCTTGTCCTTTCCCAAACTCGCAATTGGCGAAGCGCAAACTAAGCCGCACATCACGAGTATTAACAGCAAACAAATACATAAAATCCGAATGGTATTTCTAGCAGAATAATCGGTAGATATCTGATATGTCACTAATATACCTCACCATGGTGACCATGATCTGGTCGCTTGGTATTATTGTGACTTCATATAACTTATATTACAAGCTGAGTATACATATAGATACGCACCACAAAACTTCAGTGTTTACGAAAATAGCTGGCAAATGATAGTCATCTGCCAGCTATTAAATCTTTCGGATCGGAAGTCTACCAAATACCAAGATCAAGCTTGGCATCCTCCGAAGCCATCGTCTCTGGATCCCAACGCGGAGTAAATGTCCAGTTTACAGAAGAATCTGTCACAAAAGGCAGCTGGTTTAGGTATAGAAGCACGTCGTCTTCTATTTGCGGAGCCAAAGGACATCCTGGGCTGGTGAGTGTCATGGTTACTGTGACCTTGCCGTCATCGTCGCTGTCAACTCCGTATACCAAGCCTAGGCTAACGACATCGATAGCAAGTTCAGGATCAACCACGTTCTTCAGAGTTTCCTTACACATTTCGAGCTGTTGTTCATCCAGTTTCATCGCTTTCCTCCAACGCCTCTTCTAGTGTGGTCCAAGGCAACAACGCGCACTTGATTCTTACAGGGAACTTCTTCACGCCTTCCAGCGTTGCCAGGTCGCTGTCTTCATCAATAGCCTCATGTTCTTCGCCCTTGAACATAGCTTTGATTTTATGAACCTCTTTTATGGCATCCCTGATGGTCAGACCGCTGATAGCCTCCGTCATCATGCTGGCAGAGCTCTGGCTTATGGAACAGCCCTTGCCATCAAAACAAAGGCACTTCACCCGCCCTTGTTCGATATGCGCGGTAATCGTGATATCATCACCGCATAACGGATTGTGGCCGTGTGCCCTGCAATTAGCCGTGCCGCAGCATCCTTTGTGACGTGGATTCTGATAGTGGTCGAGAATGATCTCCCGATATAGCCCTTCATCCATTGTAGTTACCAAATACCTTTCTAACGGCCTGCAGACTATGCTGAAGCGCTAAGATGTCTTCTTCTGTGTTGTATATGTAGAAGCTTGCCCGCACGGTCGCGGCCACATCAAGCTTCTGCATGACTAACTGACAGCAATGATGCCCTGCCCTTACCGCAACGGCCTCACTATCAAGCAGCTGGCTGACATCGTGGGGGTGGACATGCTTGAAGTTGAAGCTGATCAACCCGCCGCGTTCAACGCCAATTTCCGGACCATACAGCTCGATGTCGCCCTCCTTTTGCAGCATCTCCATCGCCATCTGGGTAAGCTTCTGCGAATGTTCAGCCACGGCATCCATACCGATGTTCTTCAGATAATCGAGTGCAGCGCCTAAAGCCACCACATCAGCACAGTTTGGTGTGCCAGCCTCGAATTTGTTTGGAAGCTCCGCCCAGGTGCTCATATCATGGTTAACCTGGTTGATCATGCTTCCACCACCCAAAAAAGGCGGCATTTTTTTCAATATCTGTGGCTTTGCCAACACCGCTCCAATTCCCATTGGAGCCAACATTTTGTGCCCTGATATCGCATAGAAATCGCAGTCGATGGCCTTTATATCTACCGGCATATGGGGAGCAGCCTGGGCGCCATCAACCAGCACGGTAGCTCCAACTTCATGAGCCATCTTCGTCATCTGCTGAACTGGATTAATTGTACCTAAGGAGTTGCTGACATGGGTAAATGTCACCATTTTGGGCTGCAGCTTAAGGGCGTCTGCGTAAGCATCAAGATCAAGTTGTCCATCTAGACCAAAGGGTATGTAGTGAAGCTTCGCGCCATGCCGTTTTGCTGCTAACTGCCATGGCACAATGTTGCTGTGATGGTCCATCTCAGACAGTACGATGACATCACCCGGCTGCAGATAAGCTTCACTCCAGCTTCGTGCAACTAGGTTTATGGCCTCGGTCGCATTCCGCACGAAAATCACGCCATCCGATGAATATGCATTCAGGAAGTGACATAACTTTACACGTGTGTTTTCATAAAGTTCAGTCGCTTCTGCAGCCAGTGTATACAAGCTGCGGTGCACGTTGGCGTTGTTGTTGTAATAGTAGTCTGTAAGAGTTTGAACCACGCTTCGCGGCTTTTGCGATGTCGCTGCAGAGTCTAGGTATACCAGAGGCTTACCATAAAACTCCCTGGAAAGTATGGGAAAGTCTTGTTTGATTTTCTTCCAGTCGTTAAGCATGTTATTCGTCGATCTCCACATATATACCATCAGCAGCAATCGCCACCGGATAGCTTTCGATATCTTCGGTCGCAGGCAGGGTTAGTGCTTTGCCGTTGCGAACATCAAAACACGCCCCATGCCTTGGGCATTCCACTTCGTAACCGAATATCTCGCCGTCGCCAAATGCCGCGTCATCATGAGAGCAGCGATCTTCAACGGCGAAATATTCACCCAGTTCAGAGTAGGCGACGAGGATTCTCTTGCCGCCTACTGCATACACTTTCGCTGAACCTCTATCCATCATTTCGGCATCAATGAGTTTATATTGCATGCTTAGCTTCCCGCCTAGTTCCTGTCATGTCGGATTTTGGCGTTGACTTCAGCAGCTACAATATCTTGAATCTGCTCACTGCCGATTCTATCCAGAACAGGCCTGAAGAACCCTTCCACGATCAATCGTTCTGCAGTGCGCTTATCAAGACCTCTGCTCGCTAAGTAGAACAGCATCTCGTCGTCTACAGGGGTCATGGTCGCTCCATGGGAGCACTTCACATCATCCGCTAGGATCTCCAGATCGGGCAATGCTTCAGCATGAGCGGTTTTACTTAACAGAAGGTTCTCATTCTTCTGGTAAGCATCCGTTCGTTGAGCACCAAAGTCTATGCGAATCAGACCGGAATAAACTGAGTAGGCTTCGTCCTCCAGCGCACTTTTGAACAGCAAATCACTGCTGGTATCGGCTGAGATATGTTTTTGAACCGTGCGAATGTCAAACTGCTGCTTGCCGTTACCTAAGACCAAGCCTAGCATATTGCAGTTAGCTCCTGGTGCAGCCAATGCGCTCTCTACAGAGGCCTTATGCTGCCTGCCGCCTAGTGCAACGGTGATGGTGGTCAGGCTGGCATTGGCAGACAGTATAGCTCGTTGATTTTGAAATGCGCGCATACCATCACCCCAGCGTTGGAACTGGACATAGACGATATTAGCACCTTCACCGATGAACAAATCCGATACCCCTGCATGGAAGGCATCTACACCATCAGGGCTGGTTTGATCGTCAACAACAAGCAGCCGGCTGTTCGGCATGGCGACGACGACATTGCGGGTGAATCCCACCGCACCCGACTGGTATGACTTCATACGCACTGGTGTCGGTGCATCATAACCAGCAGGTATGATCACGGCGCTCCCTTTTCCGTAAAGAGCTCTCGCCATGCTAGTCAGCTTTGTATTCGCTTCATCATCAGCAATCTGATCGAATAGCTGTCGCATGCTTTCGGGATGATGTCCCACGGCGGTTGCGACGCTGCCCAAGAACACACCATGATCTCGCGCTGCTTCGCATTCTGGCTCGTAGATAGTCTCGAAGGAGTTCGATTGCAAGGCGAGCTCATCAAGGTTAAGATCACTGATGTCGCATCGTCTCCATCCCTCATCACGGCGGGTTGGCTGTGGTGTGTTCACGAATAACTCGGCTTGTTTGGCCCGCACTTCGGTCATCCAGGCATTTTCACTGAGTGCGATACTCGCAGCCTCAGCGTTTTGGGTGATGTTCATTTCACTTCTATTTTCCATTACCCTACTGAACCCTCCATTTCGAGTGCGATAAGCCGGTTTAGCTCCACAGCATATTCAAGTGGCAGTTCCCTCGCGAACGGCTCGAAGAACCCGTTGATGATGGTCGTCACCGCTTCTTGTTCTGTCAATCCCCTACTCATCAAGTAGAACAACTGCTCGTCACCCACCTTGCTGACAGTGGCTTCGTGTTCAACGCGCACGTTGTTTTCACGAATATTCATTGTGGGGTATGTGTCGCTGCGCGACAGGTCATCCAGAATAAGTGCGTCGCAGCGAACATTCGCTTTCACACCGGTGCAGCCCGGATTTACCTGAACCAATCCGCGGTATCCGGCACGTCCGCCATCTTTACTGATGGATTTACTGACGATCGTGCTGCTGGTGTCAGGAGCCATATGCACCATCTTGGCACCGCTGTCTTGGTGCTGATCTTTACCAGCGAATGCGATACTCAGCATATCGCCTCGAGCTCCTTTACCCATAAGGTAAACGGCCGGATATTTCATCGTCAGCTTGCTGCCCATGTTTCCATCAACCCACTCCACCACGGCATTCTCGTGGGCAATCGCTCGCTTGGTGACTAGGTTGTAGACATTCTTTGACCAGTTCTGGATGGTGGTATACCGCACATGAGCATCTTTATGTGCGACCATCTCCACCACAGCTGCATGAAGCGAGTCGGAGCTGTATACAGGGGCTGTGCAGCCCTCAACGTAGTGAACCCGTGATCCTTCATCAGCAATGATGAGCGTTCGTTCGAACTGCCCCATATTTTCGGTATTGATGCGGAAATAGGCTTGAAGCGGAATCTCCACGTTACGCCCCGGTGGAACATAAACAAAGGAACCGCCTGACCATACCGCCGTATTAAGCGCAGAAAACTTATTATCTGCCGACGGTATCACCTTACCGAAATATTTCTTCACGATGTCGGGATACTCACGAAGTGCTGTATCCATGTCGGTGAAGATTACGCCTTGAGCTTCTAGGTCTTCCCTAATGGAGTGGTAAACCACTTCGCTTTCATACTGTGCGGTAACTCCTGCAAGGATGCTTCGCTCAGCTTCAGGGATACCCAGCTTCTCAAACGTGTCGCGAATTGAGGTAGGCACTTCATCCCAGGAGCGTCCCATCTTCTCGGCAGGCTTAATGTAGTAGAAGATGTTGTCAAAGTCGATCTCATTCAGCATCTCCGTATTGCCCCAAGTCGGCATAGGTTTGCTCTCATATATCGACAATGCTTTAAGACGAATATCGAGCATCCATGCGGGCTCATTCTTCATGCCCGAAATCATCTCAACAACTCGCTTGGTCAGACCTCGTTCGCTTTGAAACGCCGCAACGAAATCCTCATCATGGAACCCATACTCGTATTCAGAGCTCAGACCGCGGATATTGTCATCTGCCATCTACTTGACCTCCCGCTGCTCACCAGCCTCTGCTAACACCCAGTCATAACCTCGGGTTTCCAGCTCATATGCCAACTGCTTATCACCGCTGCGTATGATCTTTCCGTTTGCCAACACGTGAACATACTGCGGCGGGATGTATCGAAGAAGTCTCTGATAGTGTGTAATCACCAATAGGGACATCTGACCCGATTCGTTATAGTTTCGCATCACATTTTCGGCGACGATTTTGAGTGCATCAATATCTAATCCGCTGTCAGTTTCGTCAAGAATAGCAAGATGCGGCTTCAGCAGCCCAAGCTGTGCAATTTCCAACCGCTTCTTTTCACCGCCAGAGAAGCCATCATTGACGTATCGTGTGGCGAATTTGTCATCCATTGTAAGATGCTTGAATTCACCTTTTAACGCGGTGCGGAAATCCCTAGCACTCACATCCGCACCTGCCATCGCCTTCATGGAGGTGCGTAGGAAACTGGCTACCGTAACACCGGGAATCGCGACTGGATATTGAAAAGCGAGGAACACACCGGCTTTAGCGCGTTCGTCTACGCTCATGGCCAGCAGGTCCTGACCTCGGAAGCTCACGCTTCCCTCAGTGATCTCAAAGCTAGGATGTCCCATCAATGTAGATGCAAGCGTGCTTTTTCCAGATCCATTCGGTCCCATGATCGCATGTATCTCACCGGGCATCATTTTAAGGTTCAGGCCCTTTAGGATCGGCTTGCCCTGAACAGACACATGCAAATTTTCTATATTAATCAGCGGTTGCTGGTTCATTTTCGTTCTGCCTCCTACGGCGCAGTTAAGAGTTATCTATGTTTGATCGGTCGCTAGTGATCAGAGATTCCCTGGCAAACCGGAACGGCTCCATCTGCCTCGGAAAACTGCCATCAACTAGGTCTTTCAAAGTTATGCTGTCGAACACCAGTGATAAATAGTCACCGATGAATCCCCAGATGCTGCGTATACCGCATCCCACATGCTGGTGAACACATACGCCTTCAGAACCTGAATAGTGATCACATACACTTGAGGTGTTGATCACCCCACCTAACGCATCAAGCGCTTGGCGCAACGTAATAGCATCATTTGATTGCCTCAACCGATAGCCACCGTTAGCACCCCTAACACTTTCGGTTAAGCCGCTTCGGGTCAGTTGATTGAGGATCTTCTCGACATAGGCGACCGATAAACCCTCTTGCTGCGATATCTCGCGAGCGTTTACGGTATCGCCGTATTCCAGCTTTGCCAATCGCATCAGGCAGCGCAGTCCATATTCTTCTTGTGCGGTTATCTTCATAGTTTACTCACCAACTTAAGTCTGGCATAATTCCTACTATAATGTCAAGAATATTCCTACTTTTATTTCTGGATTTATTAACCACAGTAAAAACACTCGATAAATGGGGCTATAAATGTAGGTTAAGGGCTAGGTGGAAGTTCGCTCGCGGCGGCTCGATCTAGATACCAAACACAGTTTCCATTTGGCTGCACCATTGAGCCTGGGTAATCGACACGAGGTTCCGATGTGAGAACATCGCACACCATACATGCCTTGTCTCCACCGGTAACAAGATACATAACCTGCTTGGCCGTATTGATGCAGCTAAGGCTGAGGCTTATTCGTTGATGGGGTGACACCGGCGCGTAGCCAGTCACTACGCGGCGGGTGTCATCTGGCCGATAATGCGACGGAAACAGCGATGCGGTGTGCCCGTCGGCTCCCATACCGAGCAGCACCAAGTCCAGTTCAACAGACTGCAGCCGCTGATCGTAGTCATCAGCGCACTCGTCCCAATCAAGCTCCATATCAATGGTCATGAATTCGCCCAGTGCTCCCCCTAACGGTGCCACCAACAACTCGTTGATCATGCGGGTGTTGCTGCTAGGGTGATCAAGCGGCACATAGCGTTCATCGCCGACAACAAGCCTTACTCGCTGCCAATCAATAGCCTTCGCATACTTACCGGCCAGTAGTTCGTAGACGGTTTCCGGTGTGCTCCCCCCGCTTAACGCGATGGTGAAGACACCGGAGCTGTTGTTTACGGCATCTGCAATTGCGGCCGCCGCCATTTCAGCGACTTCAAGTCTGCTGTCGTATACCTGCCAGCTCCTCATGATAGAGGCCTCCACACATGGGTTGGTGAGTCCAAAATGCGCAGCGCTTCACGCGGACCATCACTGCCACTGGCATATTGATACAACGGCACAGATTCGTTCTCCCAGCTCTTAATGATGGGATCCAAAACACGCCAAGCCCATTCCACTTCATCAATACGCAAGAAATGTGTTCTGTCTCCCACGAACGCATCGAGGATAAGCAGTTCATATGCGCCGTATCCCCCACCGTCAGTTCGATATGGTGACACCAATTCAACCGAACGGGGATCAAGCTGCAGTCCCTCTTTCTTGGCTTGTGCCACCAACCGTATGCTTTCGTTGGGTTTCAGCTCAAAGATAAATTGGTTTGGCTGCAACACATCAAGCTGAGTGTTTTTGAAGAGCTGTATGGGCGGGTGCTTGAGTTGTATCATGATCTCGCTGCGGTTTCCTGACAACCTCTTTCCTGTCCTCAGATAAAATGGCACACCTTGCCATCGCCAGTTATCAATGTATAGCTTGACCGCCGCATATGTCTCTGTGCGGCTGTTTTCGGCGATACCAGCTTCCTGCAGATACCCGCTGACCGCACGCTCAGCTTGAACACCCTCAGCGTATTGCCCGCGTACCGCGTATGCACTGACGGCATTTTCCGGAATGGGCCTTACGCTCTGCAGCACCTTTACTTTTTCGTTACGAAGCTCGTGTGATTGAATTCTCGGTGGAGCCTCCATTGCGGTTAAGGCTAACATCTGCATAAGGTGGTTTTGAACCATATCACGCAGCGCTCCGCTCTGGTCATAATAGCCAGGGCGTCCCTCTAGCCCCAGTGTTTCAGCAGCGACGATCTGAACATGGTCCACATAGTTCCGGTTCCATACCGATTCAAACAAGATATTCGCAAACCGCATCACTAAAAGATTCTGGACAGTTTCTTTACCTAGATAGTGATCTATTCGGTAGAGCTGCTCTTCCTTCCAATACTGGCTAACGCGCTGCTGCAGCTGTAATGCTGATTGCAGATCATGTCCAAAGGGCTTTTCCACGATAAGCCTGCGAGCATACTCGCTCTCATCGTTAAGTCCAGCCTCACCTAATGCCTCTGCCGCTTGCGCAAAGATTCCAGGCGGCAACGCCAGATAGAACAGACCATCGCCCTTCACCACATCACGTAGCTGCGAGACGCCTTCTACATCGAGACCACCATATACAGGAGCAGTAAACCTTCGGGCAAAACTGGCGATGTCATCTGACGATGGTTTAGTGCAGTTAGGGGTGCCCATATGCTCTATGAGCTCATACACATCAACAGGGCGTCTAGCGTATAACACCAAACGAATATCGCCGGGGAGCAAGTCGGCTTTATGCAGGCAGTACAACGCAGGCATCAACAACCGACGTGTTAAGTCACCAGTTGAGCCAAAAATTACGAGAGTGGCCAGTGGGTTCAAGCGCTCACGAACGGAGTATGGCATCGGCGCTCCTCCATTACATAAATTCGTCATAGGGTAACTATCGGGCTGATATCAGCAAATCCGACGGTTTCCCTGATGAGATTACTTAACCAATTTCAATATGGCTTTGAATTCCAGCTTGTCTGCCGATTCCAGCCACTCATACAAAACACTTTCGGTAGCAGGAAGCTCAACACCAGCTAGTCCCAGCCGATGCAGAGCGCTCTGGATATTCGCTGCACTTCGGCTAGACACCGCGTCTGCAGCAACAGCCACATCGTAACCATGTTCTTTAAGCTGAAAAGCCGTTTGCATCACGCAGATGTGAGTTTCCACTCCGCATATCACCACTTGGCGCTTACCTGTCTCAGCTAGTGCTTGCATAAACTCCGGCTGACGACAGCAGCTAAAGCTCATCTTGTCGATGATCTTGCAGTCGGTTGGGAGGGCGGAAGCCACGCCCTCCACTAATCCACCCATTCTCGCCGCATATTGAGTGCTGGCGACGATGGGAACAGACAACACTTTTGCAGCTTCGATGAGCATCAGGCTTTGGCTCTCAACGAATTCTCGTTGAAAGATCGCCTTGAGAAACGGCTCCTGCAGGTCGATCACAACGAGAACTGAATTGTCGCGCTGCAATATGTGCGAGTTCATTAGCTGTTCATCGCATCGATGATAGCATCTGCCATTTGGCTAGTGCCGACAGCAGTGGGGTCTGTGCGGGTTGGTTTCAGATCGTATGTCACGCTCTTACCTTCAGCCAGCACCTTCTCTACAGCCTTCTCCAGCTTATCTGCGGCAGCATTTTCGCCGATGTGCCGAAGCAGCATCATACCCGACAGAATTAGCGCTGTGGGGTTGACTTTGTTCATGCCCTTATACTTAGGTGCGGAGCCATGAACGGCTTCAAAAACAGCACAGTCCTTACCGATGTTTGCACCAGGAGCCACTCCTAATCCACCAACTAAACCAGCGCAGAGGTCGCTGACGATATCGCCATACAGGTTCGGCAGGCACAACACATCGAACTCCTCAGGACGCTGCACCAACTGCATACATAATGCGTCAACGAGTCGCTCATCATACTCAACCTGGCCTTCATACTTCTTCGCGACCTCTCGGCACACGTGGAAGAACAAGCCATCTGTATGCTTCATGATGTTTGCTTTGCTGATAGCGGTCACCTTTTTACGGTTGTTGCTGAGTGCAAACTGGAATGCGTACTCGATGATCTGTGTGGTACCCACGACAGAGATGGGCTTAATGCTGATGGCAGATCCCGGTCGAATCTTTGGTGAGAGAGCGCAGATGTCGTTGGCTTCTTTACTGCCAGATTCGAATTCCACGCCAGCATACAGGTCTTCTGTATTCTCACGAACGATCACGAGGTCGACGTTCTTGTATAAACTGCGAACTCCTGCGTAGCTGCGCGCTGGGCGCAGGCAAGCGTACAGGCCAAGTTCCTGGCGCAGGGCTACGTTGACTGAGCGGAATCCGCTGCCGATCGGCGTGGTGATCGGTCCTTTGATGGCGATCTTGTTTCTTCGAACGCTCTCTAGAACCTGTTCTGGTAGTGGAGTGCCGTATTTTTCCAGCACATCGATGCCAGCGTCTACCACGTCCCAATTGAACGAAACGCCTGTTGCTTCTAGTACGCGGCGTGTAGCCTCTGCGAGTTCAGGGCCAGTACCATCGCCGGGGATGAGTGTAACATTATATGTCAAGGTGTAATCCTCCATCTAAATAATGGTTCACAATGGAGGTAATGCGCCCATTATGCCATTAACTCTATTTTAAGCATATGCTTTCACCACGTCAAGCAATGAGCCATATCCAGATAGAGTTATACTGCCGGATTAAGATAATCGACCGCACAGAGTATACTAAGGCTGAATTCACACAGCATAGGAGTAGATGGCGCGGCCAACTTTAGAAAAACCACAGCAATAATGATCGCCGAGGCTGCATATCTACCGCTAAATTCTTAAGGACATAACCATGGCAGAACTACCAGAAATTAGCAAGTTTCGCACACAGATGCATACCGAACTAACCGGCAAGCGCATTCAGCAACTGCATTTGCTTCAGCCTAAATGCTTGAACCTGCCTATCGAGGAGTTCCAGGAAAGGTGCTGCGGAGCGCAAATCGATGGTGTGCAGAACAAAGGAAAGTGGTTCGTCATCAAACTGCGGAACCAAGAAAATATGCTGCTCTCGCTTGGAATGGGAGCAGACCTGCTCTATCTGGACGCAACTTCAACAACCGCCAAATACCACATAAAACTCGATTTCGATGATGATACATGCTTCACATTGCGGTTTTGGTGGTTTGGCCGGTTTCTGCTTGTGTCTGAAGATGATCTGCCTACA
>CAZFLA010000058.1:9640-19650 GCA_964519405.1 uncultured bacterium | reverse complement strand
GCCCGTCCGTGACGGGCACAGTCACCCATCGCTCATCAACATCGGCCCGCGTTCCGGCGGGCGTTGGAATTGCTGCCGGCAGCAGCGATTCACACCATCGGCTGAACTACAACATCGTGTAGGAGACCAGACCTACGGCATCATGGCTGTTTTTCAATTGACTCTATATCGTAACAAAATACCCCCGCGATGCGGGGGTATTTCAGTTTTTATTCATCGCCGCTTCACTGCTTGAAAACTATTTCAGCACATTGATGGCGATATTCACGTTGCCGAAGGGCGCACTCACCTGGTATCCGGCAACCGCACCCGAAACCTGTTGAACCATCTCACGGGCGATTTGTATACCCATATCGATGCCCTCCTGTTTTGCTTTGCAGTGCGACATCCGCTCCATGAGGGTATCGGGGATGACAACCCCGGGAACCTCGTTACGCATGAACTCGGCGTTTTTGAAGCTTGCGAAAGGCCAAATCCCAGCAACAATTGGGATATCGGTAAACTCACGAACGCGTTCGATAAACCGCAATAGCGCCTCACCGTCAAAAACAGGCTGTGTGATGGCGTACTCGGCGCCGGCTTCGACCTTACGGCGGAACCGCTCTACCTCACGGTTGAGCTCCACGGCACACGGATTTAGCCCCACGCCGATCAATATGCCAGTAGGCGGCACCAAGGCGTTACCGCCAAGGTCGGCTCCATGGTTCAAGTTACTGGCTAACTGTGTTAGGCCGATGGAATCAACATCGAACACACCGGTCACATCTGGATAGTCACCCAGCTTCGGTGGGTCACCGGTAATCAACAGATAGTTGTTGAGCCCCGCACTGTAACCACCCAGAAGGTCACTTTGCATCCCGATGAGGTTGCGGTCGCGGCAGCAGTAGTGCAGCACCGGTTCGATGCCCACTTGCTGTTTAATGGCAACCGCCGCCATCATGGGAGAAATCCGGGCACTAGCACGCGGACCATCGGGGATGTTGATGGCATCAATACCCGCCAGATAACACGCCTGAGCTTTTTGCAGCATGGGCTTAAGGTCGCTGGACTTTGGCGGCATAATCTCGATGCTGCTCACACGCTCTCCGCGGCTGAGCTTGGCACCTAACCGGCTCTTCTGCGCCATATTCAATGGTGTAACATCAGGCGACTTCAACTCAATGGGCTTCACCACCGCTGCCCTGCGCACCGAGTTGACCGCTTTCACAGCTTTGCTCATCACCGCGATGTGTTCAGGGGTTGTCCCGCAGCATCCGCCAACACCGCATGCACCCATCTGTACCATCCGTTTGGCATATGACGTAAAGTATTCAGGACTGGTAAGATAGAGCATACGCCCCTCAACCTGCCGAGGCATACCCGCATTCGGCATCACCACCACTGGCTTCGATGTGCAGGCAACAGCTCGTTTAAGGATGTCGGTCAACACTGCCGGACCGCTGCCGCAGTTCATGCCGACAATATCTACCCTCGGATGGGTATCGGCCTGTTTGATGATCTGCTCCAGTGAGCTTCCGCGTGCTGTTTCGGCGTGTTCGTTGAAGGCGAACGACAGCATGACGGTTGTATCCAGCCCGTCAGCAGCTTGCAGTGCGAGCTGGGCTTCACCCCAGTCGCTGAAGGTCTCCAACAAAATGATGTCTGCCCCAGCTTCGTGCAGCGCAGTAATGCTCTCCTGGAACGCAGCCAGCACCTCAGATTGGTTATCTGCACCTAGATACTGACCAGGCCTCAAACAAGGCCCTACCGAGGCAGCCACTAAGCCGTCATGGCCCACCTCTTGGCGTGCGATCTGAACTGCGGCGCGGCATATTTCCGTACACCTCTCAGCCAAGCCGAACTCAGCCAATTTGATGCGATTGGCGCCAAAACTGTTGCTAGTGATGACATCTGCACCCGCCTCAACATATTCCCTGTGTATCTGCGCGATGAGGTTTGGGTTTGTCAGGCATATCTCATCGAAACACCGGTTGAGGAAGACACCATGCTGGTAGAGCATGGTGCCCATCGCGCCATCGAAAACAAGCGGAGCCTGTTTCAATCGGCTGATGATGTCGGGTGATGTCATTACTATGTAAACTCCTATCGCGGGTTGTCGGCTCTCGTTGAGATGGTTACTTGCAGATAGCTATATCTGAGTAACCATGACGCAAAGGCTGCCTAATCGAGTGGATCAAACTCGCTTTTGCCAACATAACATGTTGGGCATACCCAGTCATCGGGGATATCGTAGAACGCTGTTCCGGGGGCTACTCCATTATCGGGGTCGCCCAATTCAGGATCATACACATAACCGCAATGAATACAGATAAACTTACCGGAATCTGCCATTATAAAAACTCCTATACCGCGAAATATTTAGCCTGCGGATGATGCACGACAATCGCCGAGGTGCTCATCTCTGGCACCATCTCCATGTTTTCCGTTAACTGCACCCCGATACGTTCAGGCTGCAAAAGCTGCCATACCGCCACATGCGCCGTGAGGTCTGGACAACTGGGGTAGCCAAACCCATATCGTGAGCCACGATACTCCTGAGCCACCAGACTGTCTGTGCTAAGCGTCTGATCTTCGCCGATGCCCATCTCTCGGCGCATCCGCTCATGCCAGTATTCGGCTAACGCGTCGGTATACTCCACTCCGAAGCCGTGCCACATCAGATAGTCATGGTAAGAATTTTGGTCAAATAGCCTCTTGGTTTCTTCAGCCAAGCTTGAGCCAATGCTGACCACGAAAAATGCCGCCACATCGCTGCCTTCGTCTTCTGTGCGGAAATAATCGGCAATACATATCTTTGGCGTGGCTGTTCGGCGTGGGAATGCAAACCGCACCGTCTGACCATCGTGCTGCACATCAACTCCGTCGCCATTACGGCAGCACCGGAAGTAGCCATATACTGCTTTGGGCTGAAGCCAACCCTCATTTAGTGCATGCTGCTTGATCTGCTCAAACAGAGGTTCAACTTTGTTGGTCAGCAGTTCGTTATACTGGTCGGCACTTAGCTTCGCACGGCGATATCCCCATCGCCCCCTAAACAGAGCTTGCTTGTTGACATATTTAAAGACATCTTCTGGGTTGATAACCTCTTCGGTCATGCTTCCATAAAACGGCGCAGTGGGAACTTCAGGCAGAATGTCTACCTCCTGCTCCACAGCATTCGGGGTAGAAATCATCGCCGATCCGCGGTTCCAGGTGGTGGGCTGCAAATGCCCCGCTTCGTAATCCCGAACGGCTTTCAACCCCGCAAAGGCGTCAGCGCAGTAGACCACTGGTTGGTCATATGCCGTGACGCACTCTTCCGCCACGAATTTCGGTGTCAGCGCGGCTCCGCCCAGCATGATGGGCACACCGAGGCCTGCCTCTTTATACTGAGGCATACTCTCCTTCATCACGAGAGCACTTTTTACCAGCAAACCCGATAAACCGATCATATCCACACGGTGTTCTTTTGCCTTCGCAATGATGGTTTCAGCCGGCACCTTGATGCCCAGATTAACCACACGGTAGCCGTTGTTGCTCAAGATGATATCTACCAGGTTCTTGCCGATATCATGCACGTCACCCTGAACAGTAGCCAATAGGATCTTTAGTCCCTCTTTCTGCTTTGACTTATCCATATAAGGCTCCAGATAGTTCACGGCACGCTTCATCACTTCCGCACTCTGCAGCACAAACGGCAGAAGTATTTCTCCGCGGCCAAACAACTCACCAACCTGACGCATGGCAGGAACCAGCACGTCATTGATAATGGCCAGCGGCGGCATACGGCGGATCAATATAGAGAGCAAATCACCTAGGCCGTCTTTGTTGCCTTTGATGAGATGTTCGGTCAGAACCTGCTCTGTAAGGGTTCGCTGATTGTCATCTTGCGGCACATCGCTGTTAACCGGGGCCTTCTCAAAGTGCTCGATGAAGCTCATTAAGGGGGTATCACCGCGGTCACACAGCAGATTCAAACTAAGCTGACGCTCGTGTTCATCAATGCTTGCATAGGGTATGACCTTAGCGGCGTCGACAATCGCAGCATCCAACCCTGCCTGAACGGCTTCGTGCAGGAAGACGCTGTTCAGCACCTTACGGCCTGCAGGACGCAGTCCAAAAGAGATATTACTGACACCCAGCACGGTGTTCACGCCAGGCAGTGCAGCTTTGATTTTCCGTATGCCTTCGATGGTCTGTAGTGCCGCGTCTTTCAGCGTTTCATCGCCAGAACCGACAGTAAATGTCAGCGCATCGAAAAACAGATCACTGGGGCGTAAGCCATGCACATCAACAGCTTCGTGGTAGATCATTTGGGCGATATGCAGCTTGTCGTCTGACTTCATGGCCATGCCATCCGGCCCGATAGTCAGCGCCACAACTGCCGCACCATACTTCTTAGCCAGCGAGCATATCTTGTGCAGGTTCTTGCCGCCGTCTTCCATGTTAATGGAGTTGATAATACAGCGGCCAGGATACAGCTTCAAACACGCTTCTATGCACTCTGGAGTAGTGCTGTCTATCATCAGCACCGCACGGCATTGTCCAGCCAACAACGGAACCAATCGGCAAAGATCATCCATCTCATTTCGGCCCGCGTAAGCCGTGCAGAGGTCAATCACCTGAGCCCCTTGAGCTTCCTGCTCCAGCGCGATGCGCACGCAGCCATCGTCATCATTAGCTAACAGCCGTTCGCGGAACTTTTTACTGCCATTCGCATTACAGCGTTCGCCAATTAGTAAAGGCGGAATCTCCTGCTGGATCTCAATAGCTTGGTATAAACTGCTTAGGCTTGGTCGCATTTTGCACCCTCGCGCCTCTTTGGTGTGATGCCTGACACGCTGTCGACAAGCGCCTTAATGTGCATCGGTGAGGTACCGCAGCAGCCACCCAACACACTCACTCCCAGTTCACACACAAATTCTTTCATCTGTTGAGCATACTCAGCAGGACTCATGGGATACTCCGTTCGGCCGTTAACCACCTCTGGCAGCCCCTGGTTAGGAATACAGCTAATGCGGCCATCCCAGTTGTGACTTAGCCACTGGATATGCGACCGCATGTCGCGTGGGCCTGTGGCGCAATTTAAACCAAGACTATATATGGGGTATGGTTCCACAGTAGCAGCCACCGCAGCGATGTCGCTGCCCACCAGCATGGTGCCCGTCTGCTCAATCGTCACAGAGACAAAAAGTGGGATGTCGCCAGCATTTTTACCCAGCACATCCATACAGCACACCAAAACCGTCTTGAGTTGAAGCAGGTCTTGGCAGGTTTCGATAATCAGCCCATCTGCACCAGCCTCAAGCAAGGCCTCCGCCTGCAGACGGTAAGCCGCCTTCAAGTCACTGACACTGATGTGGCTTAACGAGGGTAGTTTGGTTCCTGGTCCCATGCTGCCGATAACCACAGCACGACCATCTGCAGCCTGCTTGGCATTGCTTACAGACGCAGCGCATATCTGCTTTACCTGAGTTTGAAGGCCATACTCCGCGAGCACAATGCTGTTTGCTCCGAAGCTGTTGGTCTCTAGGCAATCAGCGCCAGCCTCTACAAACGCGCGATGTAGTGATTGGATAACCTGAGGAGCCGTGATATTCAACAGCTCATTGCAGCCTTCACATCCCTGCCATGCATCTGCGGGGATTTCCATCTGCTGAAGGTTAGTACCACATGCACCATCGAATATCACCAATGGCTGTTGGAACAACGAATTCATAGTAACCTCGTGACTTGCTATAGCATAAATGGGACATTTTATTTTACTATATTACACGTCGTCTCGGCTTACACCTACGCTACAATCGTTTGCGTTCTTGGCACCTTATTCGTTGCTGGGAGCGTCCAAACGGATGTAGTCGGGTATGGGGCGCGGCGAAAGGCTGTTGTCACCCGACAGGTTGCCGTAATGACGCTCTGTTGTACCGTCGCTGAAGTGTATCTGCGAGCTGCTTCCGCCGTCAAGCATGATCACCGAGTCGATACTAAAGACGTTGCGTCCTATCAGCCGATTCACATCCCGCCGCAGCTCACCGCGAGCGGAATCGGATGAATCTGTGTTGTTGTCGATGAACAGCCTTACATCATCAATCAACCCGCCTTCAGCCGGACCGTGGTAAACCAACAAGAGCATATCGCGGCTAACTTTACGTTCCGTCCGTCCATTCGCCAACTTCACATCACACATTCGCGGTTTACCCACCACGATGATGCTGCGCGAACTGGGATGCCCTGTGGAGCTAGTCCGCACTTTAGGTATCACCTGACCGTTGTTCATCAACATAAAGTGGGCGATTTTTCCATGTTGATACGGACCAAACAACGGCCGGATTTTGTTGTGCAGCTTATCAATGTCCTTCTCATGCAGCAACGACAGATAGGGCACATCATACTGTTTGAACTTGGAGTTAGCGTATGGCGCTTTAGCGGGATCCTGCCCATCATTTTCCATGCGATCGGCGTAGATATCGCTGCCAGTGGTGTTGAATGCCACCATGCCTTCGGTCATGATGCGATTCTTGATCACCCCATGCCCTACGATCACTTGTCCCGAACTCAACACCGAACCCATGGAGACGGCGGGGCCATCATGTTCATCATCGCACACAAATTCGCCGCCGTTTATCGTGACGCGGATTTTTCCCGTTTTCGGTGCGGCATCCGAACAGATGGCTCGGAACTGGCGTTCTCTGGGGGTGTCTTTTGGATTCTGCTTCTTCCATGGAGCCACTACCCATTGTTTGTGTATCAGCTCCATATACTCAGCACGGCACCATACGCCCTTCCAGTCACCAAATTCTACCCAGACTATCGGTTTGGTGTTCTTAACAGACCTATTGATCCAATAATGGTGACCTGTTGCCGCAATCGCTAATGCCGCGACAACGACCACCCCTACCGCCCTGCGTTTCATGACTACGCCTGCCTTCCTGCTAGCTGCGCGTTGGCATGCTCCGGTAATCGCTGCACAAAATACAGCGACACGATGGCCAACAAACTGCCAACAAAGAAGGGGATACTGTAGTTGTGATAAGTGCTCCATAATAATCCACCCAGCAGTGGTACCGTCACCGCACTGATGTGGTTCACGCTGACACCCATCGCCAGCGTAGGACGCAAGTCCTCGGGAGTTGCTATCTTGGTGACATAAGTGGTGATGCCGATGTTGTGTGTCATCAGCAAGTTATCTAGTAAATACAGCCCTATCAGCACGTATTTAATGGCGATACAACCATATGCCGCAAACACAGCCGTTCCGCATATGTAGTAGAAGGTAAGCACTTTCCGTTCGCCGATGCGGTCGATGATCCTGCCCACTATTGGTGCAGCCGTCATCGTCACCACGCTGTTAATCAACATAAGGATGAGCATCTTTTCAACAGGAATCTGATAGACCTTTATCAAAACAAAGGTGCTGAAAGTGGCAAAAGTCTGACGTCGGCTGCCCTCAAGGAAGTTCATCACGTAGTAAAGCCAATACTTTTTGCGTATCAGCAGCTTTTGTCGGCTGGCTACACCCGCCTTTTTACTGAGCAGCAATCCCAGCACACCAGCCGAAGCGATGAGCACACCAGCGAGGGTAAACATAAAACGGTAGCTGACATGAGGCTTCAACAAGATGCTCAACAGCAGCGCCGTCAACACGGCTGACGCGCCGATGCTGTTGTTCCGCCCCAAGTGCCGTCCGCCGTCTTTACCACCCGCGATGCTCATCACTATCGACGGCGAAATGGTAAACCACAGATGCATCGGTATCGACCAGCAAATGCTGACGATGATGAGCTGCACATAGCTCGATACATAACCAGTCGAAAGAATACCGATTCCGCTGCCTATCAGCGTGAACCCTGCCAATAACGGCGCAGAGATAAACGCTAATACAGCAGCAATAGGCGCCGCTAAGAAACCCGGTATCTCGCGGAACGTCTCAAGCAGCCCAAGCTGCAGTGGTTGACCATGCAGCTTGTCGTTAAAGAAGTTCTGAAAGACGCCAGTATAGCTATTAAACCCAAACATGAAGAAGAAGGTCATCGCACTGAAAACAACCCAGTCGCGGTTAGATGGATCTGCGATCTTCTTCAGTAATTTCCTCATGCTCTATAATCCAAAAATCTGCTGCAGCACTTTGACTGCGCCATGCTCATTGAAGTTAGGAGCTATGATATCGCAGTGCTTTTTCAGCTCATCACGGCTCTGCCCCATGGCAACCGATGTGCCTGCCCACTTCAACATCTGCATATCATTTAAGCCATCACCAAGAGCAATGGTTCGCTCGCGCGTGGACCCCAGCCGGTAAGCCAAGCGAGACAGTGTTTTGGCTTTGTTAGCCGCAGGATGCATAAACTCTAGGTATTCCTCGTTGCTTTTGGTGACATTTACTGTAGGGCCGAAGCGGTTTTTGAACTCCACCAATAGCTCATTGGTCTTTTCCTTCGTATCTACAATAATCAGCTTTGTCGGTGACTGCCCCACAAACTGCCGTACATCACCAACCTCGGTAAAGGTGCTGCCTGTTTGCTTGCAGTAGAGGTCGCCCCACTTATTCTGCTCGTGTATCAACAGCTTATCCTTGAGGTATACGTTAAGGTGCAGGTTATTCTGCTCACAGAACTCCATCACCTCAGCCGCTTTGTTTGCAGGCATGGGCAGGTGGAACCACTCAAATTCGTTGGCAGGGTGCTTAATCATCGCGCCGTTGTAGCACAAGATGGGGGCATTCAAGCCGATACTATGCCAGAACTTGGTGCTGCAGGCATACATTCGTCCTGTAGCAATGACGACAGCAACACCCATCTTTGATAGTTCTCTTAGGGTCTCGGTTTCTTCTTGGGGGCATTCATTATTTAAGTCAACAACGGTGCCGTCTAGGTCAACGGCGACGATGTCGTATGGAAGCTGTTTCATAGGTTAATCTATCCTTTATCTATATTATATGCACTCTGTTAGTTGGCCACACCCACACGCTGCCACAACTCGAGATGAGGCACAGGATACAGCATGTCATGCGGCAGATCACGCAGCAGCAACCCGCGATTATCAAACACCGATTCGCGGTGGAAATCGCTGTGAAGCCGCGTAATGAAGTCCACTGCCTCGGGCTGTTTGGTGCGGAGAGCGTCGGCGTATTCGAAATCGCTGACCACGATATATTGACTTTCATCAAGTATCACTGACTGCCACTCGGTCTCTGGGCAGATGATGTGCCATCGCGACGCATTCGCGCAGGAATCGCGGCGCTGCGCAGGCTCTATCGCACCGAATTCGGATAACAGCGGCGGAGAGTAGAACCATGGTGTGGTTCCAAACCCTATGGTGGAGCCATTGGGCACATTGAAGTCGATAGCCCTCATCGCCTGTATGCGCGCATCAGGAAGCATCACCGCACGGGTATAGATCACCGAGGGTATCCATGAACTCAGCAGTATGACCGCCGCAGCAATATGATGCGCATTCTTCCGCCATCCGCGAAGCTCCCACACTGCACATGCGGCGATCACGCAAAGTGCAGGTATCATCGGCAGCAGATATCGGCTGAAACGCACCGCGAACAGGCTTTGAAACACAAAAAGCAGCAGACACCAAACGGCGATTAGCCACAAGCCATCGCTCTTGTCGGTCTTCATTTTCCGCAATACTCGCCAAATACCTGCCGCTCCGGCAGCCAGCGTCAACGCCCCAACAGAGGTTCACCAGGTGGCGATACCATCCAGGGCCGTTGCCCTCAAACAGCAGGCCGTGACCTGTGCGCACATGCTGACTTTCATATCCTAAATCACGCCAAAAGGCTGAGGAGTTAATGATTGGGCCAGGACAGCAGATGAAGAAGCATACTGCCGTGACGATAATTGCCGAGATAATATGATTTCGCTTCAGCTTGGCAGACAGAGCGGGTTGGCAGACCACCGAGAGTATAATGGGCAGCAATGTCAGCCCAGAATTATACCGTGTTGCAGCCGCCATTCCGCAAAGCACACCCGCCCACAGCAGATATTTCTGCTGTGGCTGGCGATAATACAGAACCGCAAGGTAAA
>CAZFLA010000058.1:0-9630 GCA_964519405.1 uncultured bacterium | reverse complement strand
ATGCTGTTGACTAGCATCGTCAAGCTGCCCACCGACAGCAAACCCGCAAACACGGCCGTCCACATCCCGCGGAGGCGATAAGCGATGCTCACCACTAATCCGCAGCACACCACATTGGCCAGCAGACTAACCCAGCGTCCCGCCAGATATAAACCCGCCCAGTCGATATGTGATGCCGCTGAGTGGATCCTGCCGTATGTTTCGCCCATCATGATGGCGATATTCATAATGTATAGGCTTAAGGTGCCGTAGTTGTAAAAACCAGTATCGAACTGACCCTGTGCGAGGTTGAGCTTCAGTATTGCCGCAAGCATCACGGGTTCATCGGGATGCAGCGTCGCAAAGCGGTCACCAGTGGGTAACCCCCAGCCAACCATCAACGCACGCCAGCATAAACCCAAAATGGGGATGAGTAATAGCCATAGTATCGGCAGATATTTGCGAGACTTCATGGTTAGATTATATCCGTTGCGGCTTAAGGTTGATAGGCAGCGCCATGCGTCGCGTAAAAAGGCACGAAGCCAATGTTGATTCGTCACCATAAATCACACCGAAGAGAGTTGTTCTATCGGGGGAAGTGGATGACAGAAAAATTGGCCCCATCAACACGCATCGAGAAGATGGAGAAACATCACAAAGGCTCTGCAGTCCCTAAGGAAGTTAAGTGTAAAATGCAGATTGGTGCTGGTGAGGTGGCTAAGGGCCGGCTTTCAGAAATGAATGGTGTTAGGAGCCGAGGCTTACTCGGTATCAGGATGCTGACTTATTGGCTCTTGATGAGCTCGAAAAGGCTCCGCGAACTCGTGAAATAAGGAGGCACCCGCAGATACCGTCATCGGGCTAGTCGGGCAGCAGGTCATCATCATCGTCAAGCAGTTTCGCACCGCCTAGCTCAAATGGGATCATACCCAAGCTAGCGGCTCTGCGAAACGCTTGAACCCTATTAGATACATTAAGTTTATGGTAGACGTTGGCTAAATGGAAATCTACTGTCCTTTTGCTTACAAATAGCTGAAGTGCCACTTCTTTGCTCGATCGTCCATCGATGACCAGCATAAGCACCTCAAGCTCTCGTTTTGTGAGAGCAGGAATCCGCCTGTCGTCTAGTGGGTGGGTGTTTTCATCGTCTTGCGAGTTCATTGGCCCACTCCTTTGCATGAAATCTAACACACGAATCGTAAATGGTTCATACTAACACATCATAATCTGCGATAACTCATCCACTTTACCTACTAAAACTATGGCATGTTTTAACAAGATGAATCAATATGACAGTGTTTAGTCCCGAGTTATCGGCTATGTAAATATGAAGAAATATATCGTTAATGTTGGAATACATTATTATTGTATGCTATGATTACCAAAAATCCGAGTGGTGTAGAGTCGGTCGTGCTGCATCTGGCGATCTTTACGAGAGCAAGCCACAGGTTCAGGAAAGTGGTAACTGCTGCGTAAACCGCGGATGAACGCAGATGGGCGCGAATGGGATGCGTGGGTGATGTTATCTTGTGCATCCTCGCCGCAGGTTTCGGATACATATATCACCGTCGAATAAACACGCGCCTGGTATTATCCGCGTTCATTAGTGTTTATTTGTGTTCATCCGCGTTAGTGTTCTTGGGATACAAACCGCGGATGAACGCGAATGGGCGCGAATGAGATGCGGGGGTGATGTTATCTCGTGCATCCTCGCCGCAGGTTTCGGATGCATATGTCGCCGTCGAATAATCACGCACCTGGTATTATCCGCGTTCATTGGCGTTCATTTGTGTTTGTCGGCGGTGATGGTATAGGCCAACTATATGGGGCTTAGCGGATGCTGTTGTATTAGCTAAGCTCCATATACAATTGCTCAGTGGTATTACTTCCCGAAAAAGTAGACCACACGTGCTTCGTTCGGCTTCAGCCCGATCTGCAGTTTGATACGGCCGTTAGCAAGCCGTTCCCATTTGTCTGCGCCTTTGATCTCCAGGTTTTGAGTGGAACACAACGGCTGCGTGACATGGGTGATGGTGCCTTGTCCAACGGTAAACACCACCACAATACCTGAGGCCGTGGCTGCGTCTAGCTTCTCATATGTTTCGGGGCTTGATCCGATCATCCCGCTCGTGCGTGGGTATGAACTGTTGACGGCGTAGGCGACCCGTTTATAGTCGGCCACATGCTCAGACCATACGGCGATGTCCTCATCTGATAGGCTGAGCAGATCGCCCCAGATCCCGTTGCCTCCCAGCAGCATCGAAGCGATGCTGTTGTGCTGAGAAAGCACTGGGGAGTCGGGTAAATAGTGCGTAAGGAATAGGATTGACGGTATAAACCGGTCGTAGTTTACATTCTGCCTGCACACTCTTGGGCGAGCAGCACCTGGGTAGAAGAACACATTTGAGATATATGGCTCGATTTTCACCGCAGGTGACATATCGAAGTCGCTGAAGTAGGGGCCGTTGTTTACTAAAAAATACTTGCCGACAGACAGGAAGCCAAGCCCCACAAATCGATGCGGCTCGGTGATGTCGAAGTCCACAATCACATCAGGACGTTGTTCGCTGACCTGCTCCACAATCTGGATGAGCCTTCGGCCCATTTCGTAGGCGTAACAATCCCGACGCTCCTGAGCGGTGTGGCTTTCATCTCCGTGGTCATGAAGTGGGGAATCGCAGCCATACTGGTCTATGCCGTCCCATTTGAAGTAACACACGCCTAACTCGTCATGAAGTCTGATCATGGTATCCACAAAGTGCGACACATATCCTGATGCCAAGCAGACACCGTAGCTTTGTTCTGTTTCCCAGACTTCGCCGAAGTCCCAGGGGTGACCGTCATGCGTGACTACATACTCAGGGTGGTTCTGCATCACCGTAGATGTTTTCGCGGCCACGATCGGGTTAAACCAGAGTCCGAGTTTCATTCCGTATTCTTCTAGCTTAGCCCGAACCTGTTGGAGGCCGTCCGGAAATCGCAGCATGTTGACCAGCCAGTCACCGGTTTTGTTATACCAGCCGGTGTCTATGACAAACACATCAATACCCAGCCGATGCGCCGCTTCAATTTCTGCCAGGGTGTGATCTAGGTTCATGCTTTCCAGATACGGCCGGTCATTGTAGTGGCGGTTGCGCTCTTGGTAGTTCCAGGTGTTGTAGAAAATGTAGGGCTTGCGCGATTCGTTGTTTGCGCAGATTTCGTTCAGCAGAAACTGCCGATACAACGGCAGCAGTTGGTTGTAACTGCCAGCGATAAGCCCCAATTCAAACCATACCGATTCAAATCCTTGACCGGTGTTCAAAGGGTAATTTTTGTAGTAGTTACCGTTATATGCCACACAGTTAACGGCAGTGAAGTGCTGGGTCAATGTGAACTTCAGGAAGGAGTTCGGCTGATCTGCTCCATGTTCATACGCCAACAATAACGACTGTTTTTCGTTGTGGATAACCACGATTGGCCCTGTTAGGTATTGCCCATTATAGAGCTCATCCCATTGATATGTGTGCTCCAGCGGCTCATAGCAATGGACAGCGGGGTTGAAATGCCCCAGTTGAATCTGCGTCAGCTTTTGGTCGGGAGCGGATTGCAGCACCTGATCGGCGTTCGTTATCTGGAAGTAACGGAGGGTATCCTGCCCGCAGTCTTTCGTGAGCTTCGCCGGTTCTGGAGAGCTTAGTCGGTATTTGAAGCGAATGAATGGTGATCCATTGATGCCGTGGATATAAAGATCCAGATTGAGCGGCACCGTTACAGAAGCGGTGAAGCGGATCTTCCATTCCTGCACACCATTACGCAGCAATCGAGGCTCATCACAGGCGATAATTGTGAAATACGCGGCTGACCGGCCGTCTATCTCAAACACCGGGGCAGTCATGTGATAGATAATGTCTGGATTATCAGCTAATGATATATCAATTAGCGATCCAACCCCACCGAATGTGAGTTTGAGCATACCCACGGTTAATGTATAAGGCGTCATTCATGTCTCCGCATATAAAGAATTTCTTGCATCAATAGCTTACGAGCTTTCACGCCCCTCAATCGCGCACATGAGTATGGCTGCGGCTATGCCTAAACGTCGGTCGAGTAAGCCGCTGACGTCGGTGGAAAAGTCCAGCGAAAGCCGCAGCGTAAATGGGTTGAAGTTCTGCTGGAACTTCAGCACTGGTGACCCTTTGACATCGCCGTGATAAGCCTGAGGTATCAAGTTGGTTAGAAACCTTCTGAGCAGAGCTAACAACATGCTGTCTTCTATGATGGTGCCGATTTCGTTGCCAACAGCATCGAGAATGGTCCATTCGTCGCGCACCATCGATCGAAATCCTCGTCGGCGCAGTGCTCCAATGGCAAGACCGGTATTGGGGTCAACGACATCATATGTGGCTGCGATATCAATGATCTGCCGCGCTTGAATGGTGAGTACTTCGTTGATTTTTTCTTCTTCAGTATATAAGCGGATATTCTCTTTCAGCGAGAAGGCCTTCATGCTGGCAAATAACACCAAAGACCCGCTGGGGTCGTAGATGCGAAACGTGCCGCCAAAGAGCTTCAGCATCTGCTTCTTTAGGATGTATGTGGTGTGTCCGAAGGGATTTTGCAGACCTGATGCGGTGTAAGTTCCAAATTCGCTAGCCATCAATTTCTCCTACTCGTTTGCGTTGAATATACTGGTCAAAAAAAGAGAGATGCCGCGCGGGCATCTCTCTAGGCGTTTTAAAGCTCTTCGCCGGTAATTCGTCGGTAGGCTTCGTGGTATTTCGCGCTAGTTTCGTCAACCACATTTTGAGGAAGCATTGGGGCTGGTGGGGTTTTGTCCCAGCCGCAGGCCTCCAGCCAGTCACGCAGATACTGCTTGTCATAGCTTGGCTGGCTCTTGCCGACTTCGTATTTCTCAGCATCCCAGAAACGGCTGCTGTCTGGGGTCAGCGCTTCATCAATGAGCATGAGATCACCAGAAGCGTCTACGCCGAATTCGAACTTGGTGTCAGCAATGATAATGCCCTTTTCGGCAGCAAGATCACGGGCTGTGGAGTATATCCGAAGCGCGCAATAGGCTAGCTCGCGGGCACGGTCGCCGATGAGCTGCTCGGTTTGCTCCATGCTGATGTTAATATCGTGACCCTCTTCTGCCTTGGTGCTTGGGGTAAAGATAGGGTGCTCAAGAATCTGGCTGTTCTTCATACCGGCGGGCAGATCCACACCGTTGATGGTGACTTTTTTGGTGGCACCGCCTGCAGCTAGATATTCTTTGTAGAGCGAGCCCGCAAGATATCCGCGAACAATGCATTCGACCGGGTAGGGCTTTGCCTTTTCAACAAGCATGCTGCGGCCTTCCAGCATTTTGCGGGTTTCGTCGGTAACTTTACCGCCGGCTTTTTCAATCTGATTGGCGATGGTTGTGACATCGCATGTGATGTAGTGGTTTCGGAGTACATGCTCGGTTTTCTCAAACCAGAAGCGGCTGAACTGGGTAAGCACAGCACCCTTGCCAGGTATACCGTTGGGCATCACCACATCAAACGCACTGATGCGGTCGCTAACGATTATCAAAATGGAATCACCAAGGTCATACATATCGCGAACTTTGCCGCGGGCGTAGGGGGTAAGCCCTGGTATTTCAGATTGAAGCACAATCATGATGGGTCTCCTTAAATCTATATATGTCTATTTTTTTAGCTTAGTTGTTGAGACTATGGATCGGCGCAGGAATATGCCCTGCCATGCGCACGAAATCCTCGGCACCGGTTGCAGGCATCTCCATGATGGGGCTTTCGCCGAATAATCCGCCGAACACGGCATGGTCGCCCGCCTTCTTTCCTGGCACAGGTATAAGGCGAACTGAGGTTGTCTTTCGGTTGATAACACCGATGGACAGCTCATCAAGTGTGAGCGCTGCCAACGCCTCAGCCGGAGTGTCACCCGGAACCGCAACCATATCCAGACCAACCGAACACACGCTAGTCATGGCTTCGAGTTTGCCGAGTGCTAACGAACCTGTCTCTGCAGCTTCAGCAAGCGCAGCGTCCTCAGCCACCGGTATGAAAGCACCTGATAAGCCACCAACGCGTGACGACGCGAACGCGCCGCCCTTCTTAACGGCGTCATTGAGCATGGCCAATGCGGCTGTTGTGCCCGGGCAGCCGATTCGGCTGATACCCATGACCTGGAATATCTCACCCACGCTGTCGCCTACCGCTGGGGTTGGTGCGAGGCTTAAATCCACAATGCCGAATTCCACATCCAACATGCGGGCCACTTCGCGCCCGATGAGCTCACCGCAGCGGGTCACACGGAAGGCTGTGCTCTTAATCTCTTCAGCCAAAGCGCCAAGATCGCACTTGCTGTCGCGCTGCCGCAGGCGTTCGATGGCGCGCTTTACCACGCCTGGGCCACTGACGCCGATGTTGATCTCCGCTTCGGGCTCACCGATGCCTTTGTAAGCACCGGCCATGAACGGGTTGTCTTCCGGCATGTTAGCGAATACGCTCAGTTTACAGCAGCCAAAGCCGTCGGCATCAGCCGACATTTCGGCGGTCTTCTTGAGCATGTGGCCTAGAAGCAGCACAGCATCCACATTGATACCCGCTTTAGTGCTGGCGGCATTCACCGATGCGCAGATGCGGGTGGTTTTTGTCAGCACCTCGGGCAGGCTCTCGATAAGCGCACGGTCGCCGCGGCTCATACCTTTCTGAACCATCGCGCTGTATCCGCCGATGATGTCAATGCCGGCCTGCTCTGCCGCTTCCTGAAGCGCAAAAGCCGCCTGCAGAAGCTCTTGTTGGGTATGGCCTGCCAAGACATCCGCGATGGGGCTGACGGCGACACGCGTGTTGACGATGGGAATGCCATAAGTGTTGCTGACTTTACGGCAGATATCGGGAAGCGGGGATGCCAGCCTAATGATCTTCTCTTTCATTAGTTTGCAGCATACATCGATGTTGCGGTCGCTGCAGTCGAAAAGGTCGATGCCCATATTCACTGCGCGGACATCAAGATGCTCATCTTGAAGCATCGCAATCATACGGAGAACGTCATCACGCTGTTTCACTGCACACCCTCCATCAACTCAGTCACCGGCAGCACCTGGCTTGTGGCCGTAAAGATGTTTTGATGCATCAAGTGCACGCTGAAACCGAACTCCTGGCCCAAGGCCTCAATCTCGGTTTTGATGTGTTCGATGTCTACATCCTCAGGAATTGTAACCAACCCCGTGACGAGAAACTCGGTGTCTGTGCTGTAGGCATTGAAGTCTTCGATGTTGACACCACGCTGTGCTAGATAAGCGCTGGCCTTCAGCAGCATCCCAGGCAGTTGGTGCGTACGTAGGGTTAGAGTGAAGGGGGCACCTTTACTGACTACAGAAGGGTTCTGCTCATACGGCCGGACGTTGACCTCAAACTCACCGACACTTCCGTGGCGCTCTACACTCTGGCGAATCATGAGCGGGGTGCTGTCGTCGGGAAACTGCACCGATAGTATGAGGGTGAAATACCCCCGTAATACTGTCTGATTGGCATGGGTGATGTTCCCCTGAAGTTCTGCTAGACCTGCACTGACATCTCTGACGATGCCAGCGCGGTCTCGGGCCATCACGGTGACTATATATTCGGTCATGAATTAACTCTTTTCGGAATTTGTGATCTCATTCACATTTTACAGTGTCACTGTGTAGTCTGCAGTGTGCCGGCAATATGCCGGCACCTTCAGAGGTAATTTCGCGTTTACAGGTGTTTATTACCCAGACATGGCGCCTTTTTGCGAGCATACTAAAGCGCCGCGTTGGTTTGCCTCTTCGTTGATGGTGTTCAGTGGTTTACCATGCCATAGGGCCATGCTCATGGCTGCCGTGAAAGCATCGCCAGCACCGACGGTGTCAACCACTTGAACCCGCATTCCTGCATGTTCGGATATCTCGCTGGATGTTACCAACAAGCTGCCCTCTGAACCGCGTGTGTAAGCGGTCATCTGCAAGTCATACTCGGTGCAGAAGCGCCTGAGTAAGTGCTCGGGTTCTGCATCGCTCCAGCCGAGTAAGCGGGTGACAGTAAGCAGCTCTGCATCGCTGATTTTAAACACAGTCGCGGATCGGAGCGACTGGGTGATGATCTCTTTGTTGTAGTAGTTCTGCCGTAGGTTTACATCGAAAACTCGTATGCTGCTCTTGGGCAAGGCACCAACGAGACCGTTGATGCTGCTCCTACTGACAGCACTGCGCTGCGCGAGGCTGCCAAAGCAGACGATCTGACTGCGTGCAGCCAGTGCGAGCGCACTGGCTGTACAGTCGATATGATCCCATGCCACATTTTCTTTTATGGTAAAGTGAGCAACACCATCGTCATCTACATTAGCTTCGGCGACGCCTGTTTCGTGCTCAGCATCTGTTTGGATGTAGTCCGTGCATAAGCCATGCTGTGCCAGTTGGCGAAGCGCTTCCTGGCCGAGCTCATCCTTACCGACTCGGCTGATGACATAGCTCTGTGCGCCTAGCTGTGCCGCGTGGTAAGCGAAGTTGGCCGGAGCACCGCCAAGAGCACGCCCTTGCGGCAGCACATCCCAGAGCAATTCGCCGATACCCAATACAATCGGTTGTTCATTATCTGTCATACTAAATCAATAAATACCTTCAATGATGTGTCGCCAGCGCTTTCGATGAAGTGGTAGGCGTCGAGATATTGTTCAAACGGGAAGTGTTTGGTGTCGAGGGGTTCTGTCTTGATCAGCCCTTTGGCTATCCACTCCACGGCCTGGCTGTAGTCCTCATGACGGTACATCATGGTGCCAACCAAGCTGATTTCATGCTCACCCATGTTGGCCATGTCGAGGGCCGGACGCTTACCGAATACCCCAACCACGACGATGGTACCGCCCTTGCCGATGGCCTTAATGGCATCGTTCATGCATGGTTCTGCTGCGGCTGCCTCAAAGGCGATGTCAAAGCCTTCATCACCGAAAACGCGCTGGCTGGCATCTTTCAGCGTCTCCTGCTTGGGGTTACTCACCGCATTGATGCCAACACTTGCGGCGACACCAAGGCGGAAATCGCTAAGATCGGTGATGAGCACCTTTTTGGCTCCGCGAGCTTTGCAGGCCTGAGCGACAAAGTTGCCGATTGTGCCGGCTCCCAGCACAACCACATTCTGCCCTTTGATGTTAGGTGCGCGGCCTGTGCTGTGAGCTGCAACAGCTACAGGCTCCACAAATGCACCTTGCTCTGGAGTGAAACTCGCGGGGAACGGCACGAGCTTGTCAACTTCGGTGATATAAACGTCCTGTGCTACACCAGGAGCCTGGAAGCCGCGCACCTTCAGATTTTCGCACACATTATACTGCCCGCGTTGGCATGGTCTGCATACTCCGCATACCTCTTGGGGAGTTGCGGTGACCATCTGGCCCACTTTAACGCTTGTCACATCGGGACCAACTGCATCTACGATAGCGCTGTATTCATGCCCCTGAACAATAGGATAGCCAGTAAACGGGTGGGTGCCATGATATACATGGATGTCACTGCCGCAGATACCTATACGGAGAATCCGCAGAGCGACCTGACCTGGTCCAGGTGTTGGAACAGGCACATCGCGGTATTCGATGACGCCCGGTGCTGTCATGATAGCTTGTCGCATAATGTGAGCTCCTTATGTTGGTGGT
>CAZFLA010000057.1:4884-19695 GCA_964519405.1 uncultured bacterium | reverse complement strand
AGCTTGTAGTCTTTGTAAGACGTAGTTCCACCCAACTTGTTATCGCTGTTGATGGCCTCCGAGATCCTCGGCACCCACACACCCGAAGCAAGCTCGTAGTGGTTTTTTTAGGTAAATATACCTCTGATCGAACCATCACCTTCGTACTGAATCCGCTTTATGATGATTTTGTGATCCATATCTATATACAAGCGATTTCGACGTTTGTCTTTAGGAGTTGCCCAGCGCATGTCCCAAATCGTTGTATCGCCTTCTTTACCAACATACTCAAATCTGGCAAGCTTCATAAATGATGGCGTTAGTATACCCAGATCAAACAGACAGTTGCGTTTACCAGGGCTGCTCGCTATATTTTCACGGTCCTTGATCACTCCGGCACGAGCAAGTCGTTCATCACCGTTCACTATGTAACTGACCGAGACAAACCCAACCTTGGATTTAATAAGCATCTTCAAAGGCTCTTTATAATATGCCGACAGCGTTTGAATGCGGTAAGCATTGGAAAAATCCCGGCTTATCTTCTCCAGCTCTCTGCGATTGCTTGTGTTTTGATTCATTGTCAAGCTGATGTCGCGGATCTTTGTCTGCACGGCATCCTGTATATCCGGCGCGGCCATAGAAGCCAATGAGCACATTATCAACGGAGCTGCTGCTAATAATGTCACTAGTCTATTCATATGGAATCCCCCATTTCGCATGTTAACCATCATCTTTTTAGATACCGACAAGCTCATATTAGTTACGACTAGCAAGAAGCCCTCACCTACAGATACATTGGTTCACGCGCTGCCATTTGCCGTAATTTCTCTACCCTCTGCTTGGTAGTAGGATGCGTACTAAACAGGCTCATCATTCCTTCGGATTTCAGCGGATTGCTAATAAACATATGTGCCGTGGCAGGGGTGCCGTATCCAACGTTCTGCCTCAGCGCAACATGCTCGATCTTAACTAAAGCATCAGCTAATCCCATAGGATCACCAGCGATCTTGGCTCCAGTTTCGTCGGCCAAATATTCACGCTGCCTGCTAATAGCCAACTGCACTATCATCGCAGCTATAGGTGCCAGTACCACCACACCAATCAACGCTATCGGATTGTTATCATCTCGATCACGCCCTGAACCAAATATCGCCGTCCACTTGATGATATTAACTACCATCATGATAGCAGATGCTATACTTGCAACTATAGTCATAAGCAGCGTATCGCGGTTCTTGACATGGGATAGTTCATGCGCTATGACGCCTTTTACTTCACGGCTGTCGCACACACTTAATAATCCTTGCGTAACGGCAACGGCAGCATGTTCAGGATCACGTCCTGTGGCAAACGCATTTGGCTGCTGCTCTGGCAGCACATACAATTTCGGCATGGGTAGTTCAGCTCGTAAGCACAACGACTGCACAGTGTTGTAAAGCTCAGGAGCTTGGTTTGGCTCTATCGGCTTGGCTCCGTACATAGCAAGAACAATCTTGTCACTGTAGTAGTAGCTGCCCACATTAAGCAACAGACTAAGGCCAAGCATCATAATCATGCCAGTATTGCCAAAATGCTTGCCTATCAATATCAGTATCGCCGATAGCGCAATCATCAGTATTCCGGTTTGCAGAGTTTTCATTGGATCAAACTCCTTTTCGAAAGTGTTTTTCGGTGTTCTTATCTATATTTATATACTGTCTGCAAAGGGATCTGTGTTGCCGTCGTCCTCATCAAACAAAGGCTGCTCTTTGGCAGAAGGGTCTTCAGTTTCCTTAAGCGCATCAAGTGCTTTAGCCAAATCGGCTTCAGCACCCTTTAGTTTCGCTTTGCAATATGCTATCAAAGCAGCCCCTCGTTTTACTTTGGCTGCAAGCTGATCGACATCAACCTCAGAGTCTTCTATATCATGCACAATCTGTTCCAGCTCAGCATATGCTTGAGCATAACTTAAGTCGATCGCTTCATTTTGGTCAGATTTTTTACGCATCTTTACTCACTTCCTTTGGACGCACGACGCTGGATATGCTGCCATCGGCCAGCACAGTTCTTAGTTCCATACCTTCAGATATGTTTTCGGAGCTTTTTACCACGGAATCGCCGGCATATGTAATGCTAAATCCACGTTTCAGAATATTCACAGGATCGGCCACTTTCAGTGTTGTTTCCATATGCGCCATTTTAAGCTTCTGTTGTTTTATCACAGATTGACTTAAGGAGGCTATGGACGTGGAGCATGTTCGCAGATGATAGTAATGATCACGAACTCGGTTTTCGCTTCTGCGCCGCAGTTCGGATGCGATGTCGCCAAGATCATATGCACATTTCTGCAGGAAAGCCTGCGAACCACGTTCCATGCTTCGGCAGCAATAATCCAGGCGATCATGCTCTGCATTGATACGCACTTCAGCACGCCGACGGATATCATCGGAAATACCAATGAGGTCGTCTAGAAACTGTTCGGCTCTCCTAATAATCATCTCTGCGGCATCTGTTGGTGTTTTAGCTCGAAAAGCAGCTACGAGATCTACAACTGTATTGTCACGTTCGTGACCTATCCCGCTGATGACCGGAATACGGCAGCACGCGGCCATACGAGCCAGCAACTCATCATCAAATCCAGAGAGATCGGCGACCGCTCCGCCTCCGCGAACAATCACCAGACAATCAAATTCCTCAAATCGTGGCTGCAATGCACGGAAAGCTGCTTCGAATGTTGGCCTTACATCAACACCTTGCAGTGCAACCGGAAACAGCTCAACTTGGTACCAAGTGTTTCCCATTCCCTGCGACAGATGCTTCATGAAGTCCTGGTATCCGGCTGCCTGCTGCGACGAAAACACAGCTATGCGGTGGAAAACGAGCGGAACATCAACCTGCTTATTACGATCCAGCAACTCACCTTCTATAAGCCGATCGATAATCTCTTGGCGTCTTCTAGCAATATCTCCCATGCTAAATGTGGGATCAATCTGTTGAATTGATAATGAGAAGCCGTATTTTTCGTGAAATGTGGGCCGGCATAGCATCAATATGTTCATACCAGCCGTCAGAGGCTGCCCTGTGATCTGCTCAAAGGGGGTAATGATGGATGCAGCCTGTGAGGCCCATATCGCAGCAGAACACCTTGCTGGCTGCTGAGACTGCTCAGAAGCATCAACAAGCTGCAAATAGTAATGCCCGCGCCGTTCTTGAATTTGACTAATTTCTGCACGAACCCATAAAGACTCTGGAAAGCCGTCCTTAATGCACTTCTTCACTAAAAGAAGGCATTCCTCTAGACCGATACCCACCGATATTTCGGGCAATTTACTCATCTGACACCTTATGAAACTAAACTCGCCCCACTAGCGAACTAGTAGGACGAGTTTATTATACTTGTGCAGCGATATAATCAGCGAACGACTTCTCGTTTGATGTCTTCATCGCCTAGGTCGATGAATTCGTCCGCTTGCCGACGAAGCTCATCTGCTACCATTGGAGATGCTGTTTTTAGCGTGCTGACGACAGCTACACGCACACCCTTCATCTGAACAGCTTCCACCAACCTACGGAAATCACCATCGCCGCTGAACAATACCACACGGTCAACATGGTCAGCTACCGACAGCATGTCGATGGCCAGTTCTATGTCCATGTTCCCTTTTGTTTCATATTGCACAGTCGTCGGGTTGTAGTATCTTTTCTGTGGTTTTGTGATTACCGAGTATCCGTTGTACTGCAAGTAATCCAGGAAACTCAACATCGGGTCAAATTCACCTTCACGACGCGATGCATAGTAAAAAGCACGCAACAATCTACCGCTGCGAGTAAAAAACCGAAGCAGTTTACCGAAGTCAACATCCCAACCCAATTGCTGCATGGTATACGTTAAGTTCGGCCCATCAATAAATAGAGCAATTTTTTCCATGGCTAAATGCACTGCCTTTCGTAGTGTTTAAGCGCTTTAATACGGTCTCTTTTTCGCATCAAAGCTTGGCGTTTGAATTTAAAGATCCATCGAAATAGTCTTCGTCAATTGGCAGCGAAGCAAGTATATCCTTCGCTTTAACACGGTTTTGCACAGGTTCATCGCTGGTTATTTTGCCGTCTCTAAAAACAACTCTTCGTTTTGCATGCATCGAAATGTCCATATCATGAGTAACCAGAACTACAGTTTTGCCTGCATCATTTAACTCCTGAAAGAGCTGCATGATTTCCTCTCCATTACGACTGTCCAAATTGCCTGTAGGCTCATCAGCAAGAATAACTGGAGGATCATTGACTAATGCTCTCGCAATGGCCACTCTTTGTTGCTGTCCTCCGGAAAGCTCATTGGAGTGATGATCTTTCCTGTCTAGTAACCCAACTTTTTCGAGGGCTTTCATGGCAAGATCCTGCCTTCGTTTGCTGTTGGGGTCGTACATCAATGGCAGTTCCACGTTTTTTATCGCCGATGTGCGCGGTAAAAGGCTGAACTGCTGAAAAACAAATCCTAACGTGCGGTTACGTAATCCTGCTAACTCATCATCGTTAAGCTCTCGAATGTCCGTTCCGTTAAGGAGGTAATCACCGCTGTCTGGTGTATCAAGACAGCCAACCATATTCATAAATGTCGACTTACCAGATCCGGAAGGTCCCATGATAGCAAGGAACTCACCCTCCTCTACCTGCAAGGACACACCTCTAAGTGCGTGCACAATGGTATCACCCATCTGGTATGACTTGTGCACAGCATTCATGTCAATTAACATTCCTCTTCTTTTCTACCTCCAACATAAGCTGCCTAATAGGTTCAATCAACTTGTGGTATTCAACAAGAAATGCATCATGGCCATAAGCAGAGTCCACTTCTACAAATGTCGCATCACGTCCTTGTTTCTTAAGTATGTCATGAACTTCCTTCATACTGTACGGTGGAAACAGGTAATCTGAACGAATTGCTAATAAAAGAACTTTCGATTTAATTCGTGATAACGCCTCTTCCATACTGGTAAAGCCACGACTAATGTCGTGAAGATCACATGCCTTGGTAAGGTAGAGGTAACTATTCGGGTCAAAGTCGCGCTTTAGCAGCTTATCACCCTCTTCGTGAAGATATCTTTCCACATCAAACCGGGCATGTAAGTCATACTCAAGCGCCGATTCTTCCGTGGCTTTTTTACGGCCAAACACACTCTGCATGATCTCGTCTGACAGATATGTTATGGTGCCTATCATACGAGCTAGCGCCATACCACCCTCGGGTGACGACTGCTGACGCCAATACTCACCCTTATTCCAACCGGGATCGAGCATTATGGCGCGGCGCTGCACTTCATCATATGCAATGGCTTGGGCAGACAATCTCGCACTGGATGCAACCGGACACACGGCATCTATGATATCGGGATACATCACAGCCCACTCGTATGCCTGCATACCCCCCATACTTCCGCCCGTCACCAAAGCCATTCTCTGCACTCCTAAATAGTCCAGCAATGGTTTTTGACTGCGAACCATATCGCGAATAGTCACAATCGGGAAACTCAACCCATATGGTTCGCCAGTTTCGGGGCAGATAGATGCGGGCCCTGTGCTGCCTCTGCAGCTGCCCAACACATTAGGAGCCACAACGAAATACTTGTTAGTATCAATGACCTTACCGGGACCGATCATTCCATCCCAGTAGCCTACCGATTTGTTATACGGAGCATACTTACCCGCAGCATGTGAGCTTCCTGTTAACCCATGGAGGACAAGAATGGCATTGTCTCCACGTTCATTAAGTGTTCCGTATGTTTCATACGCTATTTCCACGTGGCTAATTGACTGACCATTTTCGAACGTAAATGGCTCGTCAGCACTACCGAATGTAAATACTTGCTTAACAATATTACTGCCAACATTCGCAACATTTTCGTCGCTATTTACATTAACTAGATATGTCGCAGATTCTGTACTCATCGAATAACCCACTCCTGGGCTCCGTCCACACCAAGTGCATTTACTACAACACCGGAGCTGCGAAGGTATTCTAGAGCTTTAAACAAGTTGTCTTGCAATCCCTCAAGCTCCATGAATACGTATCCGCCGGTTTTAGGGTCGATGTTGGCTTTACGAATATTAGGGATTAAGTCGTAATCCTTAACTAAGTGGTAAACAACAGGTTCCGTGACCATAGTTAACGGAAATTGAAGTTGAATGCGTATTTTTACGCGAGCACTACCAGCTTCATCCATCAAAACGCTCCTTTGTCATATGCTAAATTAACATTCAGGTATTCAAAAATGTGTTACACAGATACAGTTAAACATGAATATCGCGGCACCTTCGCGTTGGCATTACCGCAACAATACGAACCGAATTAAACCGAAGGATATAAATACTACATCTTTAATATAATACTGACACATTTGTATGGTATTTAGTGTACAATTTGCACTTTTTTTGGTGGTAAATATTCACAACTAAATGTTGCGTGAATACTACAATTTAGATTTTCAGTACAGTTCAACATGCATTTTACAGCTCACGGCACCCCGAGGGAGGATTAGGTAATGATTGTCCAGTCATCGAAGCTTTTGCCCGAGCAGTAGTAGTGTCTGTGTTAATATACAGACCCCCTTCCCAGTATATGATGAGAGGCTGTTGAGTAATGCATGAAGGTATCTCATTACTAAATGATTAATATATAAATTGACACTACTTTATTCACTCCGTTAGAATAGAATCGGGTTTGTATTGGCAATAGTATGAATTTCGCAATAAAAGTAATCATATATGTTGCAACGAAATTTCCATCCTGCCCGTAAAGTATTAAGAACAGTTGCTGCTCCGATGTCGGCTGGCACAGGAGCTGCCCTGTAATGGTTAACGTGATCCATTTAAGACTACCGGAGATATTGGACAATAGTTCCAGGAGGACATCAAGACGCCATGCATATTAGCCGCTTGCGGTATTTTCTAGTCCTTACCACCTTCCTTATCTGCTGTTTAACAGCCCAAGCTGATAACCTATCTTTAAAGTTGAAAACTGATGATGTGATTATGGTCAACGTCATCGAAGATGCGTCGTTGGGTAAAGAGACAGCAATAGCATCAGACGGCACAATTAACCTGCCAGTTATTGGAAATGTTAAGGTAGCCGGCCAAACACTTGATGAAGTCGCGGAATCTATTCGCCAATCTCTGATCAATGCACAGTATTTAAGAGATCCGCATGTGGGCGTTAGTTTACGACAAGTGAATAAGCCACGTGTAAATGTGCTTGGAATGGTAATGAGGCCTGGTTCCTTTGAGTTCAAACCTGGCGAAACCATTATGCATGCCATTGGTATGGCTGGAAGCTATGATTTAGAGCGCGCCGACCTTAAGAACGCCGTTTTACGACGTAAAGACAGTGATGGTAAAACACAAATCATTAAAATCGACCTGGATGCTTTATTTACCAAAGGTGATATGGTACAGAATTTCGAGTTGATGCCTGAGGATGTTATCTATGTTCCAGAAGACACCATGAACAAGATTTATGTATTAGGTAAAGTGTATAAGCCAGGCGTATATGTTTGGAAACCAAACATGACTTTGTTGAATGCATTAAATCAAGCTGGCGGACAACGAGATGAAGGTACGTTAAGAAAGGTGTTTGTGATACGTCCCAATAAAGCAACACCTGAAAAACCAAACCGTATTGAAGTGAATCTTTTGAAACTTATTGACCAAGGTGATTCATCTCAGGATATAGCTTTGTCGCCCGGTGATACTCTATACATTCCGCAAGTTAATAAGCCGAACTGGAATGAACTGTATCAAACACTTGCGACGTTGGCTATCGCAAGAAACACGCTACTTAATAGAGATTTCTACAAATACTAGAGCTTTTAACAGCTAATTCTGGAGAGGCATCATCGTGGAGTTTTGGAAATATTACAGCATCCTAAAGCGCCGTTGGCTGCTCATTTTGGCGATATCTCTCGTCGTTGCGGCAGCAGTTGGATACAGCCAGTGGAGTAAACCCACTGAATATGAAGTATCCGCACAACTTAAGGAACTTCCCGCAGTAGCTGAAGGCTCAACTCTGATATATCAGACTCAGCTCAGCATGGGTGCTGAGTCGCTGCTTCGGATGGGAAACCTACAGCGTTTAATTAAATCGGATGCGGTTATTAAAGACCTGTGGGATGAAATCATCACCGATGGTCCTGTTCGATTCCGCGAAGTGCTTAACACCGAACGTGAACCCGTAGTTACATTAAGCTCATGGTTCAACGTAGATTTGGCACCAAACTCACAGTTTGTAATCATTACTGCGAAGGGTGAGTCACAAGAAGAATCATTATGGCTGTCACAAGCCATCATACGCGGCGTTATGCAGCGATATAATGCGATCAATCTAGAATCCATACGTACAGATCGTGCACGTCTTCAGAATGAATTGATACCAGTTGCCGAAGCTCAACTAAAGGATCGACGTCAAAAGCTGGCTGCGTACAAAGTTCAAACTGACATAGACGGCGACCCTGCTACCGTATCACAAGCCATCATTCAGCGTGCTTCGCAGTATCAGAACGACTTTGATAAAGCGGTTGTTGCCATGAAGGAAGCAGACGCTCGCAAGAAGTCAGCCGAAAGTGTTCTAAAGCGTTCATATGCAAAAAGTGAATATATAGACCTACAGAACGTGATGGCCGCAAACCCGGTTATTCAGCAAATCACTTCCGATATACTTCGGGCCGAAGGCGAGTTGGCAAAACAGCAGGAAGTTAAAGCAGACAAACACCCTGATATCATTGCATTGAAATCGCAGATTGCGAACTTACGTAAGTCGATTGCATCGGAGTCTCAAGATATTCTTAACAGCCAGACTAAAGGCCGTAATCCTATTCGCGATGCAGCAGTCTCAACGATGATCAACGCTGAGTTAGACTATGCATCAGCAGCGAAACGTCAAGCCAGTTTAAAGTCACCTCTAGCCACTGTCACAAGCCAGATGAAAAAGCTGCCTGAAGTTGAACGCAAGATGGCAGAACTGCAGCTTGCTGTTCAGGTTTCAGAAACCAGTTATGGCAACCTCCTGAGCAAACTAGACGAAGCAAAAGCTCGTGAAGTTGGCGCGCAAATGCCTAAACTGATCATCGCTGACCCAGGATATCCTAAGATATCTCCGAAACAGACTAAGGTATACACGGCTTTAGCATTCATGATGTGCATACTGCTTACAAGCGCCGTGGTACTCATGATTGGGCAGATAGATACTACAGTTAGAACGGCTGAAGATGCTGAGAAATTACTGCAAGCGCCAGTGTTTGCCTTAATACCCCAAGTTAAGCACACATTATTGGCCAATAACAGTGAACCTAGCCAACTAGCTGCTTCATGTCAAATACTGAGCACGAACGTGTGGTTTGCACGTAATCAGATGCAGTCTGGAGCAGTGATGATAGCAAGTGCCGACCCCAACTCGGGCCGTTCTACTACCGCCACTAATCTCGCCATATCTCTGGCCCGCGATGGTGCCAACGTCATCCTAGTCGATGGCGACATGCGCCAGCCATCTTTGCATCGACGTTTTGGTGTAGAGAACAAGGTGGGTCTTGGAGACTATCTAAATGACACAGCTCTGCTTCAAGAGATTGTCACGGTAACTGCTCAAGATCAGCTTCTGTTGATTACTGCCGGTTCACATAGAGACAATCCAGTAAGGTCGTTAATGTCTCAGCGGATGGCCGACTTTGTTGACTATTGCACTCAAAACGCGGACTTCGTGATATTCGACAGCCCAGCAGGCATGACATTTGCCGATGCTATGGCTTTGGCGGGCCTCGTCAAGAGTGTTGTCATGGTGCAATCAGCAGGACGGCCTGCATCGGGACAGGAACGCGAGTTTACTGAGCGCCTTAAGAGTATAGGAGCAAATATCGTCGGGGTAGTGGTTAACAGAGTTAAGCCTGCTGACGACCCTGCAGCAAAGGCCTACAAAAGGTCATATTCGCAGAAGGAACTCCCCCAGTCCACCTCAACAAAGGCACTTCCTGGAAAGTAGGCGTTGGGCAAATTGGCACAAGCCACGTCATACGAGGGGGATGAAACACTCCCCCTTCTTCTTCCTTCAGTACCTATTAAACCCATAACAATAGGCTATCGGTTCGGCAAAAGGATACTAGATATCATTGGCTCTATCGTAGGATTGTTGATACTGATCCCAATCTCAATTGTTGTGGCAATTGCTATACGCATAGATAGCAAAGGACCAATCATGTTCAAGCAGCAGCGTGTTGGACTAGGCGGAAGGGTATTCACATGCTGGAAATTTCGCAGTATGATTGTACAAGCCGAATCGATAAAGGGAAACTTACTGCATCTTAATGAATCGTCTGGACCAGCCTTCAAGATGGCCGATGACCCTCGTATTACTAAAGTTGGGCGTGTCATTCGACGTTTTAGTATCGACGAATTACCTCAGGTATTCAATGTGCTCGTGGGATCTATGTCGTTGGTTGGTCCGCGTCCTCCACTGCCAGAGGAGGTATTGCAGTATAACAACGAACAGCTTTTTCGTTTAGGCGTAAAACCGGGTTTAACTTGTCTATGGCAAATTAGCGGACGCAGTAATATTGGCTTTGAGGAGTGGATGAAGCTAGACGAGATATATGTAAAAACCATGAGTTTTTGGACCGACATAAAAATCATCATCCATACCATTCCCGCTGTAGTTACGGGACGAGGGGCAAAATAGTATCGATGTTTATGAAATCAATGACCAATGATCTAACAATCTGCCATGAGGAATTCTGGATATAAATGAACATCAATACAGCGCTGCACAAAATCCCTATTATCCGGCAATTTGGCAAGTTCGGAATTGTTGGTGCGTCAAGTACCATTATCGACTTCGGCATTTTCAACCTGCTGAATAGCCATGTTCAACTACCGGTATGGTTGGCACATGCCTGCAGCTTTTCCATATCCGTATGCAACAGCTATTTCTGGAACAGCCGATGGACATTCAAGGGACGACGCACACGAAATGCTGTTCACGAATTCCATCTGTTCTTGTTGATCAGCCTGGTAGGTTTACTTCTCTCAGAGGCCATCATCCTCAACGCCTTACGGTTTCTACCGTCACCTCACACACTACTTCAGAAGAACGGAGCGAAGGTTCTGGCCACAGTCTGCGTTATGTTTTGGAACTTCCTTGCCAACCGCCGTTGGACTTTTCCTAAACAAACCAAACCGACACCCCTAGACAGCAATAAATAAGGGTTTCCGATTAACATCGAAAACCCCATATTGGATGCAGCTCTGCTCTTCTAGGCGTGCCAGTCTACGTTAGTGACCTCACTGGCATGCTTAATAATATAGTCTTTTCTCGGTTCTACCTTATCACCCATCAGAACATTCATGATCTCATCTGCTTCGAGTGCATCATCTAAAACGACGCGAAGCATCGTGCGTGTTTGCGGGTTCATGGTGGTATCACAAAGTTCGTTGGCATTCATTTCACCAAGTCCTTTGAACCGTCCGACGACCACGTTCTTTTTACGGATCCTTTTGATGATTTCATCACGCTGCTCTTCGCTAATGGCGTAATATCGCTCATCCTTGCCAGCTTTAATAACGTAAAGCGGTGGCTGAGCTATATATATATGCCCCTCATCAATAAGTGGGCGCATATAGCGGAAGAAGAATGTCATTAACAGAGTTCGAATATGATCGCCGTCGACGTCAGCATCAGTCATGATGACAATCTTGTGATACCTTAGCTTGCTGAGGTCGAACTTGCTTCCGCTTTCGTTGTTCCCCTCTTCATCGTCGTCGGTAGTTGAAGCCGCGGCGATACCAGTTCCTAACGCGGCGATAAGTGATCGAATGGTATCGCTTTCGAGCGCCTTGTCCATTCGGGCCTTCTCAACGTTTAGAATCTTACCTCGCAGCGGCAGAACAGCTTGGGTGCGTCGATCACGCCCCTGTTTTGCGGATCCACCTGCCGAGTCACCCTCAACGATGAACAACTCGCAGTTGACAGGGTTTCTGTCTGAACAGTCGGCCAGTTTACCAGGCAGTGAGGTGTTCTCTAAAGCACTTTGGCGTTTGACAAGGTCAGCAGCCCTTCTAGCAGCATCACGAACTCGCTGTGCCAATTGGGACTTGTCGATAATCCTCTTTGCGACCATTGGGTTTTCGTCAAAGTAGGTACCTAGCGCTTCACCCACCACGGAGTTGACTAGCCCTTCAACTTCACCATTTCCAAGTTTGGTTTTGGTCTGGCCCTCAAACTGCGGGTTGAACAGAAGCACGTTAACAACAGCAGTCAGACCTTCTCGAACGTCATCACCGCTGAAGTTTGGCTCTTTTTCCTTGAGCAAGTTGTTCTTGCGTGCGTAGTTATTAATAACACGCGTCAACGCTGTCTTAAGGCCAGATACATGCGTACCACCCTCAGTGGTATGGATGTTATTGGCAAACGAGACGATAGTATCTTGATATCCCGCGTTATACTGAATGGCGATTTCCACCTGAGTATCTTCGCGGGAACGGCTGAAATAGATTGGCTTATGAAGCGGATCTCTATTCTCGTTAAGATACTTCACATATTCCGAAATGCCGGAAGTATAATGGAATACTTTCATCTCAGCATTGTTGAATTTGTCGAGGAATGTAATCTTAACCTGCCTGTTGAGGAATGCCAGCTCACGTATACGGCGAACTAATCGCTCTGGTTCTGGGTGCAAGGATTCAAAAATCTCTGGGTCGGCATGCCAGTGTATTCGCGTTCCTGTCTGAGCAGCGTCACATTCACCAACAACGTGAATTGGCCCTTGAACAATACCTCTTTCAAAGCGCATTTCATACACTTTGCCATTTCGGCGAACTTGCGCCACCAGCCAGTCGCTTAATGCATTTACGCAGCTCACGCCAACGCCGTGAAGTCCACCAGATACGCGGTAACCACCACCACCAAATTTACTTCCGGCATGCAGTCGTGTAAGTGCCAATTCCAAACCGGTAAGCCCAGTTTCTGAGTTCACATCAACAGGTATTCCGCGCCCGTTGTCTGCGACAGATATGGAGTAGTCTTCATGAAAAATAACATCAACTGTATCGCAGTATCCTGCAAGCGCCTCATCGATACTATTATCGATGACTTCAAAGAATAGTTGATGCATACCGCGCACTTGCGTATCCGCAACATACATACCCGGTCTGCGTCGGACTGCTTCCAACCCCTCTAGCACTGTAAACTCTGCAGCAGTGTATGCAGTTTCTACAGTGGTGTTCATCTCTTCTACGGGCATATCTGCCGTATTGTCATCGGGAAATTCTACGAAATCACTGGGGGTCTGAAGCTCGTCATCAATCATGAGTTCCCTCCATGGAACCGCTCGTAACACATGCTTACGTAGCGTATCTACAGGCTTTTTATATAGTAACTACTATAGTCATTTTATCATTTTTAGGCCTTTCTATCCAGCATATCACACAGAACCTGTATACTAATGTATAGTTAAATGCAATGAATACATCATGGAACCAATTTGGATATTTGCAGAGTAATATGTAAATAGGATCATTACTTACTACACTGGAGTGATACATTTGAAACTCAACAAATTGGTTATCTGTGGGCTATTAGTGCCCACAATAGTAGGTGTTTGCACCGCAGCCCCCGTAAAGAAGACGGCTCCAAAGGCAAAAGCTCCTGCAGCCGCCAAAACATCAAATCCGCAAGAGCAGTGGCCTTCTAAAGACCCAACACTGCGGCCAAGTATGTATATCCGATTACTTAACCTTACCCCTAACCAGGTTAAGCAGCTCCAGACGTTAACTAATAAGCATAATGCACAATATGCAGCAATCGGTAAATCCAAAGGTGATGGTGCAGCACGACTAAAGCAGATACGCAGCTTGCGAACTGCTTACCAAAAAGCACTGATGGGTATGCTCACGCCTGAACAAAAACAACACTTCAGCAGCGTGTCTCCTCTAGATGTCAGGATAGAGTCCTTACGCGAAAGACTAGGTTTATCTGACAAGCAGACATCTGACCTGGCCAAACTTATGAAGGAAGCCGGCAGCTCTGTAAAGAGGATCCAAGCAGCACAGACAAAAGGCGAGATCACAGCAGAGCAGCAGAAAGCTCAATATGCTGAAGCCTCGAAGAAACTTAACGAAGGCGTAAAATCCATCCTTACCCCTGCGCAATATAAGAAACTCAATGAAGGGTTTGCTCAGCGCAACTAACAAAGTAATTTGAGGCGCGGTGTATGCCGCGCCTCTCATTTTTAGTTCGACATGAAGCTGAACGCACCATCGACAAAGTCGATTGTCAAAGTGCCGCCGTCACCAACCTCTGCAGCCAACAACCGCTTGGCGAGTTCATCAAGAATCTTTTTCTGAATCACCCTCTTCAGCGGACGTGCGCCATACACAGGGTCAAACCCCAATGCAGCGAGTTCATCTTTTGCTCGTTCGGTCATCTCCATGCCGATGCCTCTTTGAGCAAGACGGTCAATCACTTGGGCGAGTTGAATATCTACGATTTTCCGGATATCAGCAGCACCCAGATGATGGAAGATCACTATTTCATCAATTCGGTTGATAAACTCAGGCCTAAAATGTGCCCTGATGATTTCCATCACGTTTTGGTTCACCTTCTCTTGATCATCGATACTGTGCTCTGCAATGACATCACTTCCTAAGTTGCTTGTCATAATCAGCACGCAGTTCTTGAAGTCAACTGTTCGTCCTTGCCCATCAGTTAATCGTCCGTCATCCAACACCTGCAGCAGCACATTGAATACATCGGGATGTGCTTTCTCGATTTCGTCGAACAGGATGACACTATACGGACGTCTGCGAACCTGTTCAGTAAGC
>CAZFLA010000057.1:0-4874 GCA_964519405.1 uncultured bacterium | reverse complement strand
TGACCGCCTTCATCAAACCCCACATAGCCTGGAGGGGCGCCAATCAGGCGCGCTACCGAGTGCTTCTCCATATATTCGCTCATATCGATGCGTATGAGCGCGTGTTCGTCATCGAACATAAAATCAGCCAAGGCCCTTGCAAGCTCCGTCTTGCCGACGCCTGTAGGCCCGAAGAACATAAAGCTGCCTACCGGGCGGTTGGGATCTTGTATACCCGCTCTTGCTCTGCGAACCGCATTGGATATTGCGGTCACAGCCTGCGGCTGCCCCACGACCCTCTGGCTCAGACGTTCATCCATATGAAGCAGCTTCTGCATCTCGCCTTCCATCAGCCTGCTGACCGGTATGTTGGTCCACTTGCTGATAACTTCCGCGATGTCATCTGCGTCTACCTCTTCCTTAAGCAGCTTCATGTTCTTTTGAACAGCCGCGAGCGCTTCAGTTTGAGCTTCCAGCTCCTTCTGCAGCCTCAATATGACTCCATATCGCAGTTCTGCGGCTTTCTCCAGTTGCCCTTCGCGTTCAGCGGTTTGCTGCGCGGTTTTCGCCTGCTCAATTTCGCTTTTGACGCGGCGGATCTCAGTGATGTGCTCCTTCTCCAGCTCCCAGTGAGCTCGCAGTCGGTTGGCTTCTTCACGCTCGTTGGCGATCATCTCATCTAGTTTTTTAGCTCGATCTAGACTATTAGCATCGGTCTCCTTACGGAGCGCCTGCTTCTCGATCTCCATCTGCAGAACGCGTCGATCTATTTCGTCGATCTCGATGGGCACAGAGTCTATCTCCATCCTCAGCCGAGATGCAGATTCATCGATGAGGTCAATGGCCTTATCGGGCAAGAACCTATCGGCGATATACCGAGTGGACAGCATCACGGCCGCGATAATCGCATTGTCGGTAATGCGAACGCCATGGTGTATCTCGTACCGCTCCTTAAGCCCTCGAAGAATTGCGATGGCACTGGCTGTATCAGGCTCCGAGACAAGCACTGGTTGAAAACGCCGCTCCAAGGCGCTGTCTTTTTCGATGTATTTTCGATACTCTTCGAGTGTCGTCGCACCTATGCAGTGCAGCTCTCCTCGAGCGAGCATCGGCTTCAGCATATTCGCAGCGTCCATGGATCCATCGGCTTTTCCTGCTCCCACCAATGTATGGATCTCATCAATGAAGAGCACGATCTGCCCTTCGCTTTCGCGAATCTCTTTCAGAACAGCCTTCAGCCGGTCTTCGAACTCGCCTCGGTATTTCGCACCGGCGACTAACGCACCCAGATCCAACTGCCAAACGGTGCGTCCCTTCAGCCCCTCGGGCACATCCCCAGCGACTACACGCTGTGCAAGACCTTCTGCGATGGCGGTTTTACCAACACCTGGTTCGCCAATTAGTGCGGGGTTGTTCTTCGTCCGTCGGCTTAACACCTGTATCACACGCCGAATCTCTTCGTCACGACCGATCACAGGGTCGAGTTTACCATCGCGCGCCATTTTCGTAAGGTCGCGGCCATATTTCTCTAAAGCCTGGTATTTTTCTTCAGGGTTCTGGTCGGTCACCCTTTGGTTGCCTCTTACGGATTTCAAGGCATCGACCAAAGTGTTTGTGCTTGCACCTGCAGATCGCAGCAGCTTACCTGCAGCACCCTCACTCTCAGCAAGCGCCAGCAGAAGGTGTTCAACCGAGACATACTCGTCCTTCATCGTTTCCGCTTTACGGAAAGCCTCCTCTAGCAAGCTGCGAAGCCGCTGAGTGACGCTGGCTGCCAACTCGATGCCTTGGACCTTAGGGCGTCTGTTTAACTCAGAATCATTTTGCTGCGCTATTGAGGCTGCATCGCATCCCGCTTTAGTTAACAACGGAATGGTAATGCCTTCTTTTTGCTCCAGAAGCGCGCCCAATAGATGCTCATTATCGATAGTTTGATGTCCAAGCCGTGCAGCCATAGACTGCGCAGCCGCCATCGCTTCTTGAGCCTTAACGGTAAGTTTTTCCATATTCATGATGCCACCTCCTGTGTCAGCTGCATGTTTATCTACCTCAACTATACTACTTGATAATATTATTGTCAAGTAGTTTTATGCTTTATATGTCATGTTGTGAAGCCATGTATGCGAGTGCGTGCAGATAGTGTGAGATAGGTAAAATCGAGGCAATAAGTGATATGAGAATTACGGAGTGGGGATTTGGGCCTCTAACGGCAGAGACCCAATTCGATAGCATCATCCAGCGGAACGCTGCCCAGGTAGTCAACAACTATCACGGTGCAGTTGTCTTTGCCGCCTTCATCAATGGCCATATCCACCAATGTATTCGCAGCAGCGCTAGCCCAATTGTTCATCAGAACGGTCAAAATCGACTCATCATTGACATGGGTCGTCAGCCCATCCGAACATAACAAGAGTCTGTCACCCGGCTGTAGGGGCACATAAAACACTTCGCACTCTGCACCCTCAACGCCTATCGCCCGTGTGATCACATTTTTATACGTAGCGTTATCAGCTTGCTCCTTGGTTAAGAGCCCCATGCGAAGTTGATCGCCAACCAATGAATGATCCTTCGTGACCTGAGTAATGACATCGCCGCGAACATGGTAACAGCGCGAATCACCCACGTTCACTACCCAAGCACTCTCTTCAATGAGTGCAGCAGCCACCAATGTCGAGCCCATACCACTCAACCCGCCCACTGTCCGAGCCATGTTCAGCACAGTATCGTTGGCCACAATCACAGCACTTTTCATGGCTTCTGCAACCATTTGCTGCTGATCTTCATAAAAGCAACGCGTAAATATCTGAATCGACTTTTCGCTGGCAATCTGTCCTGCGCTATGCCCGCCCATTCCGTCGCACACAATAAAAAGCTCTCCACGGATAGCCCAACTGCGTTTGGTGTCAGGAGTGATTACCGAATAGTTATCCTCGTTATGCTCTCGAACGCGTCCGATAGCGGTTCTAGCTCCCACTCTTGCCCGAGGAATGCCCACAGGTGCAATTTCCGGAAGATCAGAGCTGCCGTTATCTGGCCGATACATACGTGCAGTCGTCTCGATAGGGTTCATATCCGAGCTGTTAGGCTCTTCAAGCATTATCTGTCTCCTCATCAGAAACCAGTGAAATACGCAACGATGTGTTTCCGATTTGTATACAGTCACCAACCTCAACTGTCTGCTCAACACCAGCCACTAATGGCTTCTCATTGAACAGAGTGCCGTTTGTGCTGCCCAGGTCTTCCACGGTCACCGTGTTGTCCTCGCCGACAATGATCTTCAGATGGCGTCCGGAAGCATATGGATCGGTAATGCGAATATCACAGTCTGGCCGACGCCCCATTGTAGATATGCCGACGTTCAGCCTAGCATTTATAACCCCAGAGCCATCTGACAGCACATAACTAGATAGCTGTGCTGCAGATATAGCACTGGGCTGATCCTCAACAGCTTCTTTAACTTCTTCTGGTTTTGCGTAGCTTGGGCATGACACTTCCAGCTCGGTTTCGCCTATCTTTAATTTATCGGTATGATACAGCGCAACTGGAGTATTCGCGGCAATTCGCTTGCCGTTCAGTTTGGTGCCATTCGTGCTGCCTAGGTCAGTCAGCAGTATCTGGGCAGCGTCGATATTGATCTCCGCATGATTTCGGGACACGCTGGGATCTGGAACAACCACATCGGTGCCAACGCGGCCGACGCTGTTCGAACCTAATTTCAAGCCTATTTGATAGCCACCAGCACCAACTAAACTCATCTCAAGTTCCGCAGGTTCTTCAAAGCCTTCCACCGAACCACCGCTGAGTTCGTAACCGCAATCAACGCAATATACGGTAGATGGATCATTGATCGCTTGGCATACCGGGCAAGGCTGAGGCTCCAAAACCTGAGTTCGCATCTGCTGATCGGTGAGCACTGTTCTTTCAACCTGAATGGTCGCAGATTGCGTGTCATCCTCTGGCGGTAAAGAGGCATCATATACGCCACGCAGTGATACGTCAGACAATGTGTCATATGCCTCATCTAGCTTGGCCCGTAAGGGCTTATCCCACAGCGCCTTCATCGAAAGACGCTCATAATTCTTTCGTATTTGTTCGATGTCGGCATCTCTGCGGATCTCAAGAAGCTCGTAGTAGTTCATTTTGCACCTCGGCTGCCATTCTCGCGGCGACCACTCTCAAGTTCATATACAGCTTCCATCAAAGTCTTTTCAACACCCGCGGTCGTTGGCTGTGTTTGAAGCCCAGTCACCGCTCCCTGCAGCTGCATAGTCCTTTCGGTTTCGCCCGCGGAATTCACCATGGCCATCGTTCTCTCGATATCTTGTTGAGCTTGCGCAACCGTAATCTGCTGCGTCTTAAGGCCCATCATCGTGCGTTCCAGCATCTTTGCAGCCGTCTGCAGCTCCACTTCCGACTTCACGCGCGGATCAACTGGCTGCTGCATTTTGGCAACATCCCGTGTGAATTCCACCACGGCGTCAGATTGAACAGACTGCATCATGCCGTCACCTGGATTTTGATATTGCGCCTCTATTGCAGCGATCCGAAATCGACCAGCTGGGCGCATAGCGTGCTCGAACTCCAGCAGAAGACTAACAGTCTGTCCAGACTCCACATCACCCATACTGACGCTAAAGCTGCGGGCATTGATATCTATACCAACTGCAGGCTGTTGACGCAGTTTCGTAAAGCGCGTTAAGTTAACCTTTAACTGAAGGTTCTGCATGGCGACACTCATGGCAGACTGAACTTCTCGTCGAAACACCTCGGGTATCTGCTCTGCTTTGTCGATATAGGAATAGGTTCCTGTGCTGCGTCGAGCGATGCCAGCGAGAAGCTCTTCGTTGAAGTCGGGGCCGAAACCCAAAGCCGTCACCGAAATGCCTTTTTGTTTC